>JAJDBL010000379.1 GCA_029261375.1 Nitrospirales bacterium | reverse complement strand
CCAGTAGACTGTCTAGCATATTCCGGGCACGTTCGAACGGCATGTGGAAGTGATCCCATTCGGACTCTGGCAATTCATTGAAGTCTTGATGACCAGCCACGTGCTTTTTAAAGCTGATTTTGGTCGCTTCTTCGATGCTACGGCGAACGGTCACATAAGACGTGTTTCCTAACTGGATCTCCAAGAAGAATACGAATTCTTTGAATAAGTCGATATGCTTGAACAAGAAGAATTTGGCGTTCCGCTCAGCAAGAAATCCGAAGTCAAGCAGGCGTCCTAGGATAGTTTTACCGAGGTTATGTGTGTCCTTGTCGAGGTTTTTTGGCAGACGTATCTCAGCCAAGATGACGTTCAGGCCAGGCATGAAATACACAGGCTCGAACAAGTCCGGGCTGTTGGAATAAAGTTTAGACAATTTCATTGTGCGCCACATATTCCAAGGCATCGGTTTTAGGACGATACTCGATTAGTCCGAGAAGATAGAGAAAGTTCAGCGCAGGTAGAAAAAGCAGGTCACCGCCTGTCACCGTTTTCTTTGCGTAGCTGCGCAGAGTGTCATAATTATCAATCCGACGCTTTATAAGTCGCGCCAGCAATAAGAGTGCTACGTTGACAACCGTAGAATCAGGATGGGAGTGCTTGGTCGGTCTCAGAATCATCTATTACCCCAATATCACAGTTCCAATACATGTAAAACAGCATGACTCGCGTCAAGCGTTTGTGTCGGCGCAAGTCGGGATCGCGACCGAACAGCAAATTTACCAAGTACTCCATGACTCTGTCGAAGGTTTGGTAGTCCGTACGATGAGCTATGATCTTGATCTGGAATTCATCTGCTACTGATTCGTACTGGCGCATCAGTTCGAGGTTTTCCGGTGCTGCCAGGAAAGAGCGAATCTTCGGTGTCTCTTTCAAGTATCTTCTGCGTTGCTCCTTTGCATAGTCCGCAGTCATATTGTTGAGTACATTTTTTTGCTCATACGACACACGCGGTGCCGGAGGATCATCCAGTACTGCGGACACTGTGCTTCTTTGGTGGGCCAGTGCTTGCACCACATCCGCCAGATCATCAGGACTTACAATCAGGGGCGAATCAACAGGATCAAGATCAATTAGCTTTGGAATCTCTGGGAATGACTTCAGCCAGGTTTCTAGTTGCTCGCTCCCGCACAAATAAATTGACTCCATGGGGATCACGCACTTATCGGCGATGTGTTTGCGAATGCCACTCTCAGTATTGGCGGATAGCCGACGATTGGCAAACAACATGTAGTGGTCTAGCTGCTCATTTACTCGTAGATTCTTGATACGTGGAGTCTCCTTCCCTATTACCGTGTTGGTCGACGAAGTGCTGAAAAAATCAGATTCAGAGAAACTGCGGTTGGAGCCATTCGTGTGTTTGGCCTGAATGATGGTGGTACCAGTCCATGGATTTGTCTTGCTCGGATAAATTTGGGCTGTGCCAACGAACTTTGCATCACGTCCGCCATCAGGTCCATCCGAGAACCGTTGGACGGCGATTCCAAGTAGACCTTGGCAGAGGAAGACGATTAGTTCCTCAAACTGTCCACTGCTTAAGTCTTCGTATGCGTACCGCAAGTGACGGTTTAACCTGCTATATCGCGCTGATTTTTTTTCTATGCATATTCCTGCTCAGGTTGCTCACAATGAAAGGATAGTTAATTTTCCCATGGTTCTTGCCACGTCTTGACTGCAGGGAAAGACGAAGGAGCAGATTGGAGCAGCTTTGCGAGACGCACAATTGCCTCTGGCCTAGAGTCGATCACGGCCAGAATCTCCTCACGAGTTGGCAGACTCGTAGAAGTAGAATGCTTACCGGTTTTAGCAATTGACTCAAGGAAGGATAGGAACCACAAGAGAGAACAACGAGCAAATTCTCGTGCATCCTTCACGGATCCGTCCCAAATATCCTCGCTAATCTCGCTACCATGCACTAGCTTACTACGAAGGTCATAGAGTTCCTGGAAGTGCTTTTTGATTAGTTTTTTTTGATCGTCCGTTTCGCCAAGTACCGCAGCAACCCGACGGGTCATGAGTTGGGTTAGCCCAGACCGTTTTTCACCGAACATAGCTTCCAACGCGGTAATATGCCACAAGATCTGCTCTAAACCTTCTGAGAAGTAGCCTTTGACAAGGAATCCTAATCCTCTCATTAAAAATGGCCAGCTCGAACCAAAAGGCTCGACGTTCGTAAGCATCTTGTCTACTCGGATAAGACATTTCTGTAACATTTGGGTTTGTTTTTCATCAAGGGTAATCCACTGAGACGGCTTCTCTCCAATCTCCTCTCCGGTGGACGGATGACAGTATGGCTCAGTATGCAATCGGGCGAGGTTCGGAATGCTCGCTGGGCGATCGAGAATACTATTGCTCACTTGGATCACGAATGGGATTTTGAATCCTAGCCAACCCTTCCAATCTCCAGCGCTACCCTTCTTTGTTAGTGGTGCACTTTCGGAATTCCAGTCTGGTAGCCATTGGTACAGTGCTAGTCTGTAAAGTGCCTTCTCTATAACGGGATGGGAACAATACCGTAAGTTTACCTTACCGACTGCGCCGAGGTTGATATTAATCTTGCCTATTGGATTGAGGGCTCTTGTTTCCTTCAAAGTTAGGAAGGAATAGTTACAGAGAAAGCCGGTATCTGTGATGGCGTCTGGGTAGAACAGCTTACACCGTGCAGTTTCAAGAATTTTGTCCAACTCTGTCGAGGTGAACTTACGGATTGCAAATGTTCTGCAAGCAACAGGGGATGCTTCTAGATACAAATACTCCATTGGGGCAAGATAGGTGACCGTCACGCGGTGGGGAGTAAAAGCCTTCATCAAGCGTTTCAGCGCCACGCTCGACTTTGTAGTTCGACCAATTGCTAAGTTGGAATAGTATCCAGACCTCCGTAGGCCATTCGCTATGGCATGTTCCCAGAACGACGCATTCCCGTTGTGATATTTAGCGGCGCTTATGAGTGTGCGAAGTGCTTCAACGAAAGCATGGAATTCGCTGCTTTTCTCAAGGTCGTCGACAATACCTCTAATCTCAGTCGCCTGATCCTCGGAGAGTTGAGAGATGTTATGCCCCTTCGCTGGAAGACAGATTCCTCGGAGCGTGTGTCTCGCCGTCAAATCATATTTGTCCCAGAACACCTTGACCTCTGGGTTGGCATCTGTCGCTGAAGCCATCGTGATTCCCTATGTTTTGGTTTTGATCAACGTATGAGCAGGATACGCCAATTGCCGCAGAATGACATGCGAAGCGTTCGAGTTGATACGTTGACCAGCTTTGACGAGCCCCGCCAGCCTCCTGGATGGCTATGTGCCGTCACTCGCCCATAAGGTCGAGGATAATCTGCGCGAGCGCAAGTGTCTTGAGATCGATCTCGGGATCGTGGAACCAATGGTCTGAGCCAATCGCCAGAACGATGTGCCCCTCCAGAAGCAGGATCACCCCATCGTTAGGGCCGATTTCCCGCGTCGCCTTATAGGCGCTCTCGCGCGCTTCTTCCCCACCTTTTCTGACACATCCTAGAACGCTGCGAATGTTGTCTGATACCCAATGATGAATCGAACATCCGGTGCCCCATGTGACAATCCTGCTCCAGCCCCGAAGGCCAGGACTGTCCACGGATTGAACTGGTGGCGAACCCCAAGTTCTGCAATCCATTGGAGTTTTTCCCCGCGCTGCTCTGATTGCTCGGCGACCACGTTCGCGATGACCAGGTTATTCAGCCCTAGCGCACGGGGGAAGAGACCGAAATCCATCGGGTGATCGGCTCCGAGCGTCATCGTGTATCGGTTATCCCGTTCGGTGCTCCGAGCTGCCCCTCTGTTTGTGAAGCCAGCATTCGCGTGAATGCGCGTGCGGTGCACCCCCTTGGTCAGAATTCCCTTCACGGTGGTGTCCACGCCCTTCCTCTCCTCCCCGGTCGGAAACTCGGCCTCAACCGCGAAGGCGGTCGCTGGGAATATGTGTGTTTCTCCGTTGAGGTTATAGAGTCCTTCCAGCGTGATGTCTCCGCTTCCCTCACGGTCGCCATCGCCGAAGAGGAGGGGTACGCTCAGCGCGAGATGTCCGTTTTTTATCACGCCCCATTTCAGCTCTGGTTCAAGGTGAAACTCATCCCCTTGCTTCCCATCATTGTCAAAATTGAACGAGACTTGAGGCTCAATCGACCGATAGGCGATGGGGAAGGCATCCTCAAGCGTTGTCGGAATCCCTTCCTCCAGATTCCGGTGGTCAGCCGACCACGCAGGGCCCGCGAATAGCAGCAGACAGATGATTGCCCCCAACACGCCCAATCCATTAATGGGCATGATCGCTCCCATGTCCCATGATGCGGCCCATCTCCCCCGGTCCCATCCGCATCCACTCTTCATATGCGAGTGGGCTCAGGTCCCCCTGTGGAACCGATGGCGCCTGAGTCGTGACTAATCCGCGGTCGCCCGGGCGACTCAGCATGAGTTGGATCATGCGGTAGAGTTCCGCTTTCTTATCCTTAACGAGCGGTGAACTCAAGATGTCATAGGTGATTCCATGAAACTGGTGAAGGTTATCAAAGATGTTGGCCGCTTCGGGAGCCATGCGCGCGAAGCGAGGCATGATTTCTCGGGAGAGGAGCATACGGGTTGGTGGATTCGGAAACACTGTCTGCACAAACACCTTATCAAGGTTCAGGATTGCCTCACGCTGCTGCGTCCCATACACGACCTGCGTGTCGTAGACAGCGGGGTGCCACCAGTGAAATGCCCAAAACAGCCCGGTGGCCTTTGGCCACTGACGCCGAAATGCCCCGAACCACGGTTGTGCCATGAGGTTCACCCGCTCATTGACGATGACGTTTAGGGGGGCGGGACTGAAGGCCATCTCGGGCTCGCTGAGATAGTAGTCGGTCTCCTGTTTGATGTATTGCAACCGTTCGTTCTCTGTCAGCCGATCATCGGCCATGATGTCGTACAGGGCCTCGTGCAAGTGGTGGGTCCAATCGACGACCTTTGGAGCCCAGGGCGCCAGCCTGGCAAACGCTGGACCCACCTCGGCTTGCTTGGGCTCAACCTTCGGCGGATTGACCATGAAGGTCTTGACGTCTTCGACGAACTGCCTATCGGCCTCCGCAACGTCCTCTGGTCTCGTACTCATAATGAGGTCACTAATCGAACCGTGTGCCCAGTGGGCCACCGCGGTTAACTGATAGTCTTCTGGATGCCGTTTGTAGAAGGCCCAGAGATAGGGCGCACGTCTCCGATAGGTCTCGTGCCGCGGCTCCAGAGCCGTGGCCTTCCTAACAGGGTGGACGCCGCTCAGCATGGCGACTCCTCCTAGCATCCATCTCAAAAACGCTCGTCGGTCCACGTCAACCTCGTATTTCTTAAGAGAGTGTGATCACTTGAATCTCTATACGCCAAATCATTGTTGAAAAAAGAGTGGCCCCGTGATGAGGGTACGCCGCCTCCGTATCACGGTAAGAGAGTTTGACTGTGACTAGAGATTCAGATGAGGAGAGTACAAAGCAACAGATGACGGGGAGGATCCGAAGGGGCGAAGCTTACACCGGAATTTACGTTAAGCGCGGGAAGATTGTGATCTAGCGAGATTGCCACAGTCTGGCGAGCACACAGATAGGCGTCGACGGTCTGCGTCGTGGATGAACCGAGAGAATCCTGACATCCGGTATCCATAGTGTGGTCGGTGGAAGAGGCGTGCAGTAGCGTTTCAGCTCCAGCGGATTGAACCATTGGGCAGAACAGACTGAGGCCACCACACACGAAGACCATCATCACGAGGGATGGGCAGAGAACTTGGAGGATGTAAGAGGTACGTGTGTCGCTAGAGACGCGCATTTGGTTAGTATACCATTCTTTCAGGGTTCTCCTTTTCCCCAAGTCTGTGAGATCCCTCTTGCCCCTTCTCAAAAGGGGGAGCTTTTTTGCTAGATCGCGGCATCCACCAGTAGCAATTCTCGTAGGCGTGTACGAACTCACGAGCGGATCTCACGTTTGCCACTGCCATAAAAGCACAATATACTGCCTCTCGATTTTGTTAGTCCCGCGTTCTGAACGTCGCGCCTATGAATGATGAAATCAGATTCGGCGATTTTATTCGCCAAAATAGCATCAATCAGCACGTCGTCAGCTTTAACGAGCTGACCCCTCAGCCAGAGTATGGACCCGATGGGGAAGAAATCCCCTACCGTCCTGAAAAGATTCGTCTTCGAGGGATCGACGTCGCTCACATCCTCACCCCCTATGTGAGCGAGCGATTAATCGCTCAAATTAAGGCGGTCGTTCCTCTGGCGGTGTATCTTTTCCTCTTCCAAATCCTGATCCTCAAGCAGGATGTTGCCGATCACTTCACTATCATCTGGGGACTTTTCGCGGTCATCGTTGGTTTGATGATGTTCATGGAAGGTCTCAAATTGGGGTTGATGCCGTTTGGGGAATTGATCGGGAGCAATCTTCCTAAAAAATCGAGGTTGCCTGTCGTGTTGGGGATTGGGTTTTTGTTGGGGATTGGAGTGACGTTTGCCGAACCCGCCATCGGAGCACTTCAGGCGGTGGGATCCATCGTGGACGTCACGAAGGCCCCATACCTGTATGTCATGTTGAACGACTGGGCCGGGACACTGGTTCTCATGGTCGGGATTGGAGTTGGTCTTGCCGCGGTGTTGGGAACCATGCGCCTTCTCTATGGATGGAGTCTCAAGCCCATCATTTACACCGTTCTCGTTCCCATCCTGGGATTAACGGTCTTTTGTATGATGGATTCTGAACTGGCGAAGACACTCGGTCTGGCTTGGGATTGCGGGGCGGTCACGACAGGGCCCGTCACTGTGCCATTGGTTCTGGCGCTTGGAATTGGAATCGCCTCGGCCGCCGGGAAAGGCCACGAGTCTCTTTCCGGTTTTGGCATTGTGACCTTGGCATCACTCTTTCCCATCATCGCGGTCATGCTCCTGGCCATCTATATCTCGTTCAACTATTCACCGGACTTGATCATCCAGGCAGCCCAAGCTCAGGCCATGGTTGCGGAAGGCAGCGCTTGGTACCAACTCACACCGGCCGCGGAGATCATCGGAGGCCTTCGCGCGATCGTCCCACTGGTCATCTTTTTGTTCCTCGTCCTGATCGTTATTCTCAAGGAACAAGTCCATGATTTTGGCCGAGTCATGTATGGACTGACCCTGTGTGTGCTCGGGATGATCATTTTCAACTTGGGCCTTAGCTATGGACTCGCAAAATTAGGAGGCCAATCAGGTGGATTGGTTCCAGCCGCGTTTGCGCAGATTGCTCACGTGGACGGATCTCCACTCTTTACCTATTCCGTTGGGCTTGTCGTTGCTCTCCTGTTTGCGTGGATCTTGGGATTTGGCGCGACGCTCGCCGAACCTGCCTTAAACGCGCTTGGACTTGTCGTCGAGAATCTCACAAGCGGTGCGTTCAAAAAAACCCTATTGTTGTACGCCGTGTCAGTGGGCGTGGGCATGGGAATCATGCTCGGGGTCCTCAAAATCATTATGGAGATTCCAATCGGCTATTTGTTGATCCCGGGGTACCTTATCGCAGTGACCCTCACATTTTTCTCTTCGGAAGAGTTCGTCAATGTTGCGTGGGACAGCGCGGGAGTCACGACCGGTCCGGTCACGGTGCCGCTGGTTCTTGCTATGGGCCTGGGTTTCGGCAACGCGGTGAATGCGGTGGAAGGATTCGGCATCCTTTCGATGGCTTCCATTGGGCCGATTATCACCGTCCTCTCGACAGGCCTTTGGATTCAGTTTTGGATGAAACGTCGACAAGATGACGAGGACGTGCCATCAGACAAAATGGGCGTGGTGGTGACATGAGAAAAGTTACGGTATTGAAAGACGTTGCGCTCATTACATGCATCGTGCAAAAGGGGGTTGCCGATCGCATCGTCGATGCCGCTCGGGAAGCTGGCGCTCAAGGGGCAACCATACACTTTGCTAAGGGCACGGGAGTGCGAGAACGGCTTGGCCTAGTCGGCGTTGCCATCGAAGTGGAAAAAGAGGTGATCGACATCGTGGTGTCCAGCGATC
>JAJDBL010000378.1 GCA_029261375.1 Nitrospirales bacterium | reverse complement strand
GGAATATGCAACCTTGTATGGGGATTATCCTCGTGGTCCTCGAAACTCGAAAAAAACGGCGACAGATCGTCGTGTTCTCTCCTGACTATCCTCCGCTTCTGGGGGGCATTGCATCCTATTCCCACGGAATAGCTCATGGTTTTTCAAAGGAATATGACGTCACTGTGTTAGCGAAGCAGATGAAAGGTGCTAGCACATTCGACGCCTCTCAGCCGTATAGGACGATTCGGATTGTCAATGTGCCGGTGCTCCGTGAGTTGATCTCCACAATTGTCCTGGTCTGGCTTCTTTCAACAAAACGGGTCGATGCGATTTATAACTGTGTGTGGTTTCCCTATGCCATCCTCTCGTTTCTTGCACATGTGGTTTTTCGTGTTCCATATTTCATCGCGGCACACGGAGCGGATATCATTGATGACACGTTGACTATGCGACGTCGTATTAAAACGGCATTCTTGCCGTTGAAACGCCCAACTCTGACTCACGCGCAGTGTATGTTTCCAGTCAGTGGTTTTACGAAAGAGGTATTGCGTAGGATGGGGGTATCCTCTGATCGGATCGTCGTGGTGTCCGGTGGGGTCGATCATCGACGCTTCCACCCAAATGCTGACTCAGCATCCATCACGAGCCGTTATCAACTGGAGAACAGGAACGTGTTGTTGACCGTGGCCAGACTGGATGGCCACAAAGGCCATAAAGATGTGCTCCATGCGATGCATACGACCATCATCCCTCAGTTTCCGCATGTGATATACGTGATTGTCGGTGATGGCCCGGAACGTGAGTCACTCGAGTTGCTGACGGATCAACTCCATTTGCGTGACAACGTGATATTCACGGGCCGTGTGTCGGAGGCCGTACTTCCGGCATGGTATGCCCGTTGCGATGTCTTCGTGATGCCCGGCGTAGCATTACCCGGTCGCACAGATCTCATCGAAGGATTTGGCCTCTCATTCCTCGAAGCCAACGCGTGTGGGAAGCCGGTGGTCGGTGCGCGGTTTGGAGGCGTAGAATCCGCTGTGCTTGATGGGGAGACTGGACGGCTTGTCGAGTCGGGTGACCGTAGAGATCTGGCGGGCACGATATGCCATCTGCTATCGGATAAAGACTATTCGGCCAGGCTCGGGGCTAAAGGGAGACAGCGTATTGTAGAAACCCTGACGTGGGAGCATGTTGCGGGGCGTGTCATGGCACACATGGAGGCATCTCTCGAGTTGCGATCATCGGCATCCCAAGAACCCCTATCCTAATCATTCTTATTGTGTGTCACAGGGACTTATGAAACGCTGTATACAGTAGACCGAAAAGTCGACTGACTGGTACGATGTATGGAATGGGTATTGATGCTTCGCACCGTCTTCGTGAAGTTCTTCGTGATTGTTTAGCGGATAACCCTCCGACTCTCCCGCGTGCTGAGGTGCAAGCGCTCGTCGATTCCGCGCTCGACCACCACGTCGGAGGATTTCTTTATTCCCGCCTTGCATTGAAGGGAGCACATGGTTCCTCCGATCACTTCGGTCGTCTTGAGGCAGACTATCGTGTAAACCAGCTGCAATACTTTCAGTACATTTCAAGCCTTACCCCGGTTTGCCGGGAACTCTTTGCTCGTAAGATTCCGTTTTTTGCGTACAAAGGTCTTCCGCTCATCGACCGCCTGTATGGTAATCCAGGAGAGCGGACGATGACAGATGTGGATCTTGTATTGCATCCTCATGATGTTCCGACCGTTCACACATTGTTCCAACGTCACGGATTCATTCCATGGGAGGGGGTTCCGCATCGCCTCTCGCGAGGCGAACTTTCTGTCGACTTGCACCAGGATGTGTTTCGGTTGGACCGAATTCCATCACGAGCATCGTTTGTCGATGCGGAGTGGCACAACAAGATTTGGAAGCGTCTTATCCCATATGAGGTTCACGGCTGTCCGCTCGCAGCGCTTCATCCCTACGATGAGTTTGCGTTGTTGAGCTGGCACGCACTCAAGCATTCGTTCTCTCACTTAAAGTGGACCATTGATCTCGCGCTGTTGTTTCCCCCCATTGCACGCTCTCCGGAGTTTTCGAGGTATCTCGTCGCTCTTCCTCATGATTCCATCAGGAAAAGCGTCGGGTATACACTCTGGCTCCTACGTGACTGGTTTGCTCACCTGGTTCAGGATACGTTGATTTCAAGCCTTGTCGGGAACCGCACTAACTGGATCGAGCGAAGACAGTTTCAGCGGATCCTGTTGGGAGCCGACGTGCGCTATTTCGCTGAGTGGTCGTTTCTTGGCACAATGACCAATGGGCGGACGCAATTGGCATTTGTACGAGACATGATACGAGGTCATGTTGCCTCTTTCTCCAGGGCGTTGTAACGCTCATCGCTGGGGAAGCCTTGAGGTATATGTCCAGGTTGCATGTCTCATGTGAGAGCTTAGGAGGGACACCATGTCGAACAGGAGAAAATTGAAAGAAGAGGCGGCATCAGAATCGAAAAAGGGCCTCTCGTCTCAACAGAATGGCGAGGCTCCCACTAGACGAACTGTAATAAAGCGTAGCATCGCGCTGCTCCCATATGTTGTCCCCGCTATTCACACGTTCACCATGGTCGGTGAGGCAGAAGCGCAAATGGGTGGCATGGGTGGCGGCGGCGGTGGCATGGGCGGCGGCATGGACATGATGGGTTCTCCCGTCATGGGCATGTAAGGTAAGGCTATTGGAGTTTGTGTCAACGCGAAGCTACCGCACATGAGAAAGGTAGAACAGGCAATGGGCGTGACGGCTAATGGTGCTCACTAAGGTGGCGCCTTCACCCCGACGTCTGCCTCGCCGCAATGATGCAGTTTTTGACCGAAAGCTTGATGATGAGACGGTGTTGTTCGATCCACGAACGAACAAGCTTCA
>JAJDBL010000377.1 GCA_029261375.1 Nitrospirales bacterium | reverse complement strand
TTGTTGCCGTGAGGTGTCGTCCCTCATGCATGAAAGCGGGGGTCGGTTGGGCGAGGGCAAGGCCAGTGCATACTGTCCAGGCAGCTATCACAAAGAACGATACAGGGAGGAATTGATTGGAGGTGATCGTCGTCGATGAGTTCATGTATTGGTGTGGCATGCGACGGATATTCCACGTTGTGACGGGAAAGTTGCTGATCGTTTTTCGTGCTGCTAGAGTGCCTCAAAGTGAAGGGGTTGTGCAATGTTTTGTGGGATTGTTGAAGAGGTCGGCAGGGTCACCGCCAACACAGGGAGGCAGGGTGAAGCTCGGTTCACGATTGCTGGTAAGGAGATTCATGACGATCTCCGTGAAGGCGACAGTGTTTCAGTAAACGGCGTGTGCTTGACTGCGACTGCGCTCGAAGCGCATTCGTTTTCTGTGGATGTATCGCCTGAAACGCTGCGAGTGACCAACTTGGGTGCGCTTGAATCCGCGTCGTCAGTGAATCTTGAGCGGTCGATGCGACTCGATCAGCGGATTGGTGGCCATCTCGTTAGTGGGCACGTTGATGGTGTTGGGACAATCATCCAACGGCATCACGTTGGAAACGCGATAGAGTTTCACATAGCCGCAGATGGAGCGATTCTTCGGTACTGCATCGTCAAAGGATCTATCGCGGTGGACGGTGTGAGCCTCACCATCAATCGTATCTCACATTCTGCATTTGATATTGCGATCATTCCTCACACGGCCGAAACGACGACCTTTGGGTGCAGGAACGTTGGTGATCTAGTGAACATTGAGAATGATTTGATCGGCAAATACGTTGAGCGTTTGTGTGCAGTATCAGAGCGTTCAGGTAGCAGGCCATAAAGTGCGCTGTGGCAACATGTTACGTAGCGTATAGCTCGTCTCATTCCGTCATGGCATATTATTGACGCTGAATGACCGTCGTGCGATAATCGCGAATCCTTTTTTCGTAGGATTCAAAAGGAGTTACGTTCATTTTATTCACCGTGGAGAGGTGAGGTTAGGCGATGAAGCTGAATGGCTCGCAAATTTTTATTGAGTGCCTAAAACGCGAAGGCGTTGATGTGATCTTTGGGCTCCCGGGAGGGGTTGTTCTCAAGATCTTTGATGAGCTTCATCAGCAGAGTGACATTGAACTCGTCCTCACTCGGCACGAGCAAGGTGCTGGGCACATGGCCGAAGGGTATGCGAAGGCAACCGGACGCCCAGGCGTCGCTCTGGTCACGTCCGGGCCAGGCATGACCAATATCGTCACCCCGCTCGCAGATGCATACATGGATTCTGTTCCTATCGTGGTCTTTACTGGTCAAGTGCCAACACAAATGATTGGCAACGACGCGTTTCAGGAAGCCGATAACCTTGGTATCAGCCGACCGTGTACTAAACATAACTTTCTCGTTCGGGATGTCAAAGATCTTGCACGAACAATCCGCGAAGCATTTCATGTTGCAACAACAGGTCGTCCTGGCCCCGTGTTAGTTGATATTCCAAAGGATGTCTCAATTAACACGACTGAATTTGTCTATCCGGATACGATTTCCCTGCGCGGGTATCATCCTGAACACGGGAATGATACCACCCAAATCACGCGCGCGGCCGAAGCCATTTGTCAGGCACAGCGGCCAATCATTTACGTAGGCGGCGGCGCAGTGTTCTCGGATGCCGCAGATGAAGTCACCGCTCTCGCGGAATTAACGCGGATTCCTGTCGACATGACGTTGATGGGGCTCGGAGTTTTTCCGGGAACACATCCCCTTTCTCTGGGAATGCTGGGCATGCACGGGTCCTATGTTGCCAATATGGCGATCCACAACGCGGATCTAGTCATTGCGATCGGGTCTCGATTCGATGATCGCGTCACCGGAAAGACCTCTGAGTTTTGCCCCAGAGCAAAAATCATTCATATCGATATCGATCCCACCTCGATCCGGAAGGTCCGAGACATTGAAGTTCATATTCCGATTTTGGGAGATGTGAAAGAGGTTCTTACGGAATTGATACAGGCTCTAAAGGTTGGGATAAACGGCAACACCAATGATCTTCGCGAGCCGTGGTGGACGCAACTTCGTGAATGGATGGATACGCATCCACTGACGTATTCGCAAAGCGATGATGAGGCGATCAAGCCCCAATATGTCATTGACCGCCTATATCAACTGACGACTGATAGCGACCCTATTGTCTCGACAGATGTTGGACAGCATCAGATGTGGTCTGCGCAATATTTCAAGCTCAATCATCCTCGCCGCTGGCTCACATCCGGCGGGTTAGGAACAATGGGCTTTGGCTTCCCTGCAGCAATGGGGGCACAGCGAGCATTTCCGGATCGTTTGGTCCTCTGCGTGACGGGTGATGGAAGCTTTCAGATGAACCTTCAGGAACTCGCGACGGCCGTGTTGTACAAACTCTCGGTGAAGATTGTGATCATTAACAATGGTTACCATGGAATGGTGCGCCAGTGGCAAGACCTTTTCTATGACGGCAGGTATGCCTCCAGCGAACTCTCAACCCTTCCGGATTACGTCAAGTTGGCGGAAGCCTATAGTGCCGTGGGTCTGCGAGCGTCATCCCCGCAGGATGTTGATGCAGTCATTCAGGAAGCCCTGAGTACGGATGGGCCTGTCTTGATCGACGTTCAAGTCAGTCGATCTGAAAATTGTTATCCAATGATTCCAGCTGGCGGGGCGAACCATGAAATGCTTCTTGAAGATCCTCCGCATCTTACTCAGGCGTCGAAGTCTCCGGTCAGGACATCGGATGACAGTGACTCAGTGTTGATCGCCTGATTCTAACTGGGTCCCACCTGGGACCCACTACGGTACATCGAGAGGAGAAGTTGTGGGCGTCGAGAACGTCGAGAGGGAACATATTATTTCCATGCGTGTAGAGAATCGCTCGGGTGTTCTCGCGCGAGTGGCCGGTTTGTTCAGTGGACGCGGCTATAACATTGAGAGTCTGACGGTGGCTCCGACACTTGATGCCACACTTTCGGTTATGACTATTGTCACCAAAGGTGATGAGCGGATTATTGAGCAGATTCTCAAGCAATTGAATAAGCTTATTGAAGCAATTGAGGTTGTGGACCTGACTGAGAGTGCATTTATCGAGCGGGATATTGCCATCGTAAAAGTGCAGACGACTCTCGAAACGCGCGCAGAAGTGCTTCGTATAGCGGAAATATTCCGAGCTCGTGTGATTGATTCAACGAATACGATGTACACCCTTGAGGTGACAGGAACCGGCGGGAAGATCGAAGCAATGATTTTTCAATTACACACACTCGGAATTCTGGAGCTGGTTCGTGCTGGGCGTATCGCGGTGGCTCGAGAGCCGTATGAGAAGAAGACTGCGGAGTAGTTTCACACCATAAGGAGTGACGAGATTATGGAAGCGTTCTATGACAAAGATACAGATTTAAAGAATTTACGTGGCAAGACCATTGCGGTGTTGGGGTATGGGAGTCAAGGTCATGCCCACGCTCTCAATTTAAAAGATAGTGGGATGGATGTCATCGTTGGCATACGCCCCGGAGCGTCCTGGGACAAGGCAGAGAAATCAGGTTTGAAGGTCATGCCCACAGTGGATGCGGTCGCGGCAGCAAATATCGTGATGGTGTTGGTTCCTGACGAAATCCAAGGGAAGCTTTATCAAGATGACATTGCCCCGCATATTCAGCCCGGTAGCTATCTGGCATTTGGTCATGGTTTTAACATTCACTTTGGACAAATCGTCCCACCGCCGAGCATCAATGTGTTTATGGTGGCTCCAAAAGCGCCTGGACACCTTGTGCGGTCCTCGTACTCCAAAGGGGGTGGGGTGCCAATGCTCTTGGCTGTCCATCAGGACCCCGGAGGGGATACCGATGCTGTTGGGCTCGCGTATGCCTCAGCGATTGGTGGTGGACGTGCGGGTATTCTGAAGACGGATTTTCGAGAAGAGACCGAAACCGATTTGTTTGGTGAGCAAGTCGTGTTATGCGGGGGAGTGAGTGCGCTCATTCAGCAGGGTTTTGAAACATTGGTGGAGGCTGGATACGCCCCTGAGATGGCGTACTTCGAATGTTTGCACGAGGTAAAGTTGATTGTCGATTTAATTTACGAAGGTGGTATTTCCAACATGCGATATTCGGTTAGCACCACGGCAAAGTACGGGGATATCACTCGTGGTCCCCGCATCGTGACTGAAAAGACCCGCAAGGAAATGCGTAAGATTTTGGGAGAGATTCAGAGTGGCCAATTTGCTCGGGAATGGATTCTCGAAAATCAAGCCAACAGACCGGTCTACAACGCGCTACTGAAGAAGGGTGAGTCACATCCGATTGAAGAGGTTGGAACCAAGCTTCGCGCGATGATGCCCTGGTTGAAGCAGGGAGCCCTCGTCGACCGCGACAAGAATTAGAAGGATGTTGAAAACGGTCGCCAGCGGCGTTCTCGGTCTGTTGTCGTCCTCATACACGGACGTACGCTCCGAGCGCCAACAGCTGTTTGGCCTTTCCTTCGGAAGTCCTCATGACAGGACAGGGCGAGCCTTTGTGACTGTCCTCGAAGGGTGGCGCGCCGGTAGCCGTTGCCCTCGGAGAAGCGGCATTCAGATTTCCTCACGTGTTTCATCCTTCTGCTAATGCGGAACTTCCCCATCGCACCCGAAGCCTTCCCGTTTTTCCTTCTCCTCGGGGCGCTTGCTGTAGGTGCGTGGGCTCTTGATATGAAGTTCGCGTGCATCATTCTTGTTGTTCTTACGGGGTGGGTGTTGTGGTTTTTTCGTAACCCCACACGCGCAATTCCGGGTGACCTCAATACGATTGTTGCTCCAGCGGACGGCAAGGTGATGGAGATTCTCGAGGAAGAGGAAAGCAACTATTGCAAACAGCGTATGACTCGTGTGAGTATTTTTTTGAATATCTTTAACGTCCATATCAACCGGATTCCGTTCTCTGGTCAGGTCACCGAGACAGGCTTGACTCCAGGAGGGTATCTCCCAGCGATGAAGCCAGCGGCTTCTCAGGAAAATCACAGATACTCCGTCTTGATACGAACCCCCTCAGGCCGACAGATGCTCGTGGTTCAAATCGTGGGGTTGATAGCGCGTCGAATTCGTTGTTGGGTGAAGCCAGGCGATGACGTGACGCGAGGCGATCGATATGGCCTGAT
>JAJDBL010000376.1 GCA_029261375.1 Nitrospirales bacterium | reverse complement strand
AGCAGCACTTGGACCAAGACTAATACCAATACCACCCGAGGCACCTATCTAAGGCATGCCCTGTGCGGCGATTTCGCATTTGCGTGTCAGATGATCCGTGGTGATGATCGCAAACCACCGCGGGCCTCTCAAGCGTTGGCTTGGGAGCTGCCAGCCTGGCTCTTTACCTTTCACCCCTCCCGGCTGGCGGTCCGACCGCTGGCCGGGGGCCAGGCACCTTGGGACACGCGTTGGCTGGATGTACCTAACGACCATTGCACTATTGTCTGTGAGAACCTCCATTAAGGAGGCACATGGTGATGAAGCCGAATTACATAACTGGGAACGTCGCGAGAGCACGTCGGTATCGTGCCAGGCATCGTCGAATCGATTACGTGCCCAGTCCAGATGTGCTCCCTATCCTCCAGCACCACTTAAGCATTGGCACGGACCAATACCTCGCTGGTGTTATTGATATTTTGATTCGTACAGGGCACCACTCCATTACCGGAAATGCGGGGGAGTGATGGGACGGCGCCGAGGCTATTGGCCACCCGCAACCTGTGAGAAGTGCGGAAATCCTCCGGACCTAGGAGAGTCACTCTGGCCAGGGGACCAATGGCGCTGTCTTACCTGTCTAGAAGAGCAGCTGCCAGGGAGGGATCTCGTCACCAAGTGGATGGACAAGACGGTCGAATACCACCACAGAATGCAGATCGCCCGACACACACAAGCGAATGGGGAAACAGAGTTAGCAAGCGAAGCTCAAAATGAGGCGGAATGGACGGGAGCCATCGCGGCGGACCTCAAGGCACAGGGAACAGCACGCGCAACCAATGTCCCGATCACGCATGGGGAAGCTGTGCCACCTCATGCAGAGACGTACCTTCACGACACCCTAGCCGATCCTGATCTTGTAGCCATTGATGCATCGCTGGACCGCAGCCGACTTCTGCTTGATGGTGGAATGAATGTAGCAGCGATGGCCCTAGATACCGCGAACACAATCAAGGCAAACAACAGTCTCGAAAAGATGCTGGCACACCAATTGGCACTGGCACACAAAATGGCAATGCGTCAGATTGGTCGGGCTGAAGTTGAGTACGATTCGGTGACACAGCTACGACGGCTCAATGTTGCGACGCGCTTCATGGCCGTCTTTCAGCAGGGCTTGCTGGCACTACACAAACTGCGACACGGAGGACGGCAAGATATCACCGTTCACTACCTCAACCTCAGCGATGGTGGTCAGGCTGTGATCGGTGATCTGAAGCGCGGGGACGGGCCTAGGCATGACCGCTAACCCAGTACCCCCTTGGCTCGCGGCGTGTCCTCGCTGTGGAGCGCGATGTAAACGAACAGGGCTCCCCTGTCGGCAACCCGCCATGCCCAATGGAAGATGCAAGCTGCATGGTGGGAAAAGTCCTGGTGCGCCAACGGGAGAAAAACATGGACAGTATAAACATGGGCGGCGGACAAAGGCTGCGATGGCAGAGCGAAAAGCTATGACGGCAACGATGAAGGAATTGAGACGGTTGATAAAGACTGCGACTGATACCTCATGATTGTATCGCGATTCGAGAGTGTAAATATTCGCGTTGCTGGAAAGTAGCGAGGAACTCGTTCCGGTGGAACCCATCTGGCTTACACACGACGAAGCAGCGGTGTATCTCAGAAGGACACCATCATGGCTGTATAAGTTCGCGAAGTCTCGCTTGGTTCCACGCCATCACTTCCCCGGTACAAGAAAATTCATGTATCATCGCGATGAGTTGGATAGATGGATGCGTGGTGAGGGAAATAACATAGGTCGGGAGCAGGTCTCAGAAGAGGCTACAAAAGCAATGTTGCCAGCGCAAGGTAAGCAGTCAGGTCATGTGTATCATCGCAATGCGTTATATCGATGACAATTAACATTACAATCGACGGGCACACGATTACGATCACGACCCGAGAGACGAAGCGCAAGGGGACTGCCTTTGATATGTATGTGCGCTATCAAGGTGTGCGACATCGACCGTCGCTTGGGTACAACCTTGCCGAGGAGGAAGCTGTCGCTGAAGCCATGAGTATCCTCACAAAGATCAAGGCGGGTGTTGTGGCATCTGACAGTTGTCCTCAGGCTAATGAAGAGCCTCGGTTTCGAGATATCGTCTCTCTGTACTGGGATACCTTCGAGATGATGGGGCGGGTAGACCGGGACCGCCCCCAGGGCATCATTACTAACCAGCTTCTGCCAGAGTTTGGGGATTTATTGCTTAGCGAATTGGATGCTGATTGTGGTCTTCGGTATGTGCTGAGGAGACAACATGAGGGAAAAGCGGCGGGCACCATTCAAAAGGAATGGCAACTGCTGATGCGTATCTTGAATCTCGCAGTCGAGCATGAGAAGACAGGTCGCAACCGATTGCAGCGTATTAAGATACCGAAAGGCACTATGCGTGAGCGTGTTGCCGAGACATGGGAACTCAGAGCCATTCGCAGTGTCGCGACACCTGAAGTATGGCGTCTCGCCATGGTTGCGCTTCATACAGGACGGCGAGAAGGCAAGATCCTCGAAATTGACGCGCAATGGTTTCAACATCGTTCAGATGGGTATTGGCTTTCACTTCCTCCGTCACGCACTCAGATTAAACGCAATCCACGATTCATCCCGTTGAATGATATTGCGGTAAAGTCATTGATGGGCGATGTGCCAAGCGTCCCAGGGAGTAGAGTGTTTCGACAATGGGGGAGTACGGCGGCAGCACACACCGCATGGTCTACGGCCTGTCGCCGGGCGCATGTTGTTGATCTTCATGTCCAGGATCTTCGGCATACCTTTGCGACGTGGTTACAAGGTTGCGGCGTTGATTACGAAGTGCGGCAACATTTGCTTGGGCACAAGATGAAAGGCACAACAGCACGTTACTCACATGGTGATGTGTATGGCGACATGGGGTGGGACGCAACACTACGCGAGGCTGTCGCACGCCTCCATACCGCCGTTTTGTCCTATGGTTTGTCCTATGAAAAACCAAGGCGAGATACGAAGCGGGTGGTTGTGAGCGATAACGAGTTGAAAACTAAAGAGAAAAAATGGCGTCCCCAAGGGGATTTGAACCCCTGTCGCCGCCGTGAAAGGGCGGTGTCCTAGGCCAAACTAGACGATGGGGACAGCACGAGGTGTCGAAAAACCGGCGAATTATCGCATATGGGATGTGTCGAGTCAAAGACCAGAAAAGCAATACAGAAAATCGAAACAGGGTACAAAGGGCTATCCAGCAGTAGGGCTCAATCGCCTCTTTCCTATGTGAGTCCACATGCTGACTACGATTGTATTAATCGCGATGCGAGGGTCTGAAGCAATCGTGCTGTGCGTTCTGACAGGCCTTTTTTATTTTTCTCGTTGATGAGGGCTTGTAGGTCCTCTGGTGTATCAACGTCTGACCATGAATTTGTGTGACCCAGCTTCATGTTGAGTGCCGCAGCTTTCTCTTTTGTGAGTTGTAGTACCTCTGGCGTACTCCACGCAATGTTGGCAAACAGTTCTGGGCAAGGCCGCTGTAATCCGATGAGGTAGTATCCACCATCCGGACACGGTCCGAGAACACAGTCGTGGGTATTGAGAAGGCTAAATGCCTGTGTGAGTTCTCCTGCTGGCAGGGTAGGAAGGTCGCATCCTGTAATGACAACAGAAGAATACCCGCGCTGAAATAACTCTCGCATTGTTCCGTGCATCCGCTCGCCAAGGTCCTCGCCCTTTTGATGGATGAGCTGAACTCCATAGCGAGATCTTAGTACGGCGAAAAACGGATGATCAATATCCGGTTCGCACGCGAGGAAACGATCGATGTTGTGCTTCCCCGAAAGCGTTTTGGTTCGCTCGAGCGCATCCATGACAAAACT
This sequence comes from Nitrospirales bacterium, assembly GCA_029261375.1. GTDB lineage: Bacteria > Nitrospirota > Nitrospiria > Nitrospirales > UBA2166 > UBA2166. The sequence continues at coordinate 603 of JAJDBL010000376.1, read as the reverse complement.
TGAGTGGAGTGCTGTCGCCTCTTCAGGCGAGAGCGGTGGACAGAGCCGTGTTTTTACTGTTCCTGGAATCGGCGCCTTTGCGTATACCACGAGTGCCTGTGTCTTACTTTTTGTCATCGTATATCCTTATAGAGTTTCTTCAGTCGATGCGGATCGATCCCTACGAAAAACAAGAAGCGAAAGGTCCACATTAAGACAATCGTCTGAAGGATGCCATCAGACTGCCAGCGGCGGGCGGACGTTGTCACACAGGATTTAAGTGCCGCGATAGATCCCTGTTGTTTGAGCCGCCGACTTAGTTCGACATCCTCCATCAAGGGGATCTCTGCATACCCTCCCATGGCCTTGAACGTTTTGCGACGGATGAAGATCGCCTGATCGCCCGTGGCAATTCCTGTCAGTCGGGATCGTAGACTCACCATCCGACACACGATCCAAAGAAGGCCGGTATCACAGTCAGTTCGTGCGTCGAAGCGTCCCCCAACAACGTCAGGATTTGAGAGTGTATCTCGAATCTCGTGAAACGCGCTGTCTGGGAGCAATGTATCTGCATGGAGGAAGAGCAAGACATCGCCGACGGCTTCATCTGCCCCGGCGTTCATC
>JAJDBL010000375.1 GCA_029261375.1 Nitrospirales bacterium | reverse complement strand
CCCATCCTGGGACGAGACACTGAAATTCGCCAGATTGTCGATATCCTCATGCGCCGACGACAGAACAATCCCATTCTGACGGGTGAGGCGGGGGTGGGAAAGACGGCTGTCGTGGAAGGATTTGCCCTCTGTGTTGCACAGGGCCGTGTTCCTCCTGCACTCCACCACGTTTCGGTACGGATGCTCGATCTGGGATTGCTCCAGGCAGGTGCAAGCCTGAAAGGTGAGTTTGAACGTCGACTGAAAACCGTGATCGCCGAAGTCAATGCGGCTGAGAAATCTATTATTCTGTTTATCGATGAGGCACATACCCTGATCGGGGCGGGTGGGGTGGCCGGGCAAAGTGATGCGGCAAACTTACTCAAACCCGCGTTGGCGCGTGGGGACCTCAGGACGATCGCGGCAACCACCTGGGGAGAGTACAAGAAATCAATCGAAAAGGATCCCGCTCTTGCCCGCCGCTTTCAAGTGGTGATGGTTGACGAGCCTGACGAGGTCACGGCGACCGAAATGGTACGGGGCATGGTCAGCAACCTGGAACAGCATCATAAGGTTCGCATACTCGATGAGGCTGTCCGTGAGGCTGTCAGACTTTCCCATCGTCACATTACGGAACGGCGTCTTCCTGACAAGGCGATCAGCGTACTCGATACTGCATGCGCACGGGTCGCGGTGAGCATGCACGCTGTGTCTCCAGAGATTGACGAGGCGAGGCGATCATGCGAAAGCGGCAAGGTGGAATTGGAGATGCTCACACGTGAACGTCTTTCCAACGGGCTCCATGCAGATCGCATGACGCAGCTCACCGAACAGGTATCTTCAGAACGACTGAGAATGGTAGCACTCGATGAGCGCTGGAAGTCTGAACGCGCGCTGACTCAAAAACTGCTTCGCCTCCAGTGGACACTGGAACAACAAGGCAGGGGAAACACTCACATACCAGAGGATGCTTCTCTGGTCGCTGAGCTAGCGCGGACGAAAAAGGAACTTGCCACACTGCAAGGCGATTCACCCATGGTGTCAATATGCGTGGATGCACGTGTGATCGCCTCTGTCATCGCAAGTTGGACCGGAATTCCTGCTGGAAAGATGCTGGTGGATGAGGTGCACGAATTACTTGCACTCAACGACAGGCTTCAAGATGCGATCGTTGGCCAACCCGATGCCATCGCGATGATCTGTGAGCGAATGGTCGCGTATCGGACAAACCTGAAAGACCCTGAAAAACCAGTGGGAGTCTTTCTTCTCGCCGGGCCATCCGGGGTCGGAAAGACGGAAACCGCGCTCGCCCTCGCCGATCTGCTGTATGGCGGGTCCCGTCATCTTGTCACCATCAACATGTCGGAATATCAAGAATCCCACACCGTGTCGAAACTGAAGGGATCACCACCTGGATATGTTGGATACGGACAGGGTGGGGTGCTGACCGAAGCGGTTCGACGCAATCCCTATTGTGTACTGCTTTTAGATGAGATCGAAAAAGCTCATCCGCAGGTTCTCGAACTGTTCTATCAGATATTCGATAAAGGCCGTTTGGAAGACAGTGAAGGTCTCACCGTCGACTTTAAAAACACGGTCATCCTCATGACATCCGCGATAGGGAAGGATGCGATTTTCAATGCCTGTCACAACGCATCCCACTCCATCACGGCAGATGAACTTGTTGAACTGATCACACCGGACCTGAGCAGGCATTTACCGGCGCATCTTATGAGTCGTTTGGTCGTGATACCCTATCAGCCGTTGGGAGCCTCTGAGATCCAAGACATCATCCGCCGAAAGCTGACCGCCCTCCAACAGCGCTACCGAGAAAGCCATCGTGCGGAACTCACTTACGCGGAGAACGTCGTCACAGGAATCGCTTCACGTTGTGCGGTGGCAGAGAGTGGCGCTCGCCAAATCGATCAGCTCGTAACGCGGCTTATTCTCCCACAGGTGTCTCAAGGAGTGCTTCAGGATATGGTTGAAGGACACCCCAATACCAACATCCATATTGCCTTGGATCCAGCGCGTCGGTCTATTGTGCCTGCGACATCACAGGCCAAGTCCCAACCTTCTTTCAGGCACATGACGAGAACCTCACTGCCCCTTGACGCAGCAGCGTCGTCACCCTCAGGCGGAACATCCCAACTCTCTCAGGTGGGCAACCACCTGATGGCTTGGATGAGACAAACCGGACAACTTATCCTTTCGATTGTTTCGTTGCTATGGCATGGAGTCCTGGAGGCTGGAAAGATGATTGTGCGCGCATGCCTCTTCGGAATACGCCTCTGCATATCCGGAGTACGTCGCCTCTGGTATGGCATCGTCAAAGGTCAACACTACAAAAAACCCTTAAAGGTGTCTCCTATTTCCTCATCAGAGCGCGACTCACATCTCACAAATAAACGACCACGATCTGGATCCTGATAGTGGCCACCTATACCCAAGACAATCTGTCACTTTCGGTATCTACGCCGCTTGGTCCGGATGTCCTCATCCTTAAGCGAGTGCACGGAGAAGAAGCAATCTCCCGCTTGTTCCAGTTCACGCTGACCATGGTTTCGGAAGAACCAAGTCTGGATTTCAGTAAGATTGTTGGCAAAACGGCAACAGTGACGGTTGAACTGGTTGACAGATCAAACCGCTACATCAACGGTACCGTCGTTCGCTTTATTCAGGGCGATACGCAACTTGGTTTCACGACCTACTACGCGGAGATGTCCCCATGGCTCTCTCAGCTTACGATGGCTTCAGATTGCCGCATATTTCAAAATCAGACGGTTCCAGAGATCGTGACGACGATATTCACCGATCTTCAATTCGCGGACTATCGCGATGCTCTTTCGGCCAACTACTCCCCAAGGGAATACTGTGTGCAGTATCAGGAAAGCACTTTCGACTTTGTTTCGCGACTGATGGAAGATGAAGGGATTTTCTATTTTTTTGAACACGAAGACGGCAAACATACACTCGTCTTTTCCGATGATGCCGGAGTACATCAAACACATCCCGGTTTGGATACGACACGTTTTCAACATTCCGCAACCAGCCTGCTCCACGATGACGTCATCACCCAATGTACCCTAGAGCAGCAGGTGTCCACGGGCACGTATCAAATGGGAGATTTCAGTTTCGAAACACCGGAAACGCCGCTCTTCGTGACGGCTGACGACAAAACTCCAACCAGTACTATGACCATGTACGAATACCCCGGTGGCTTTTCGAACACGGGTGATGGCGAAGCGAAAGCCAACCATCGCATTGAAGCACACGAAGTCCCATCCACGCTTCTCCGTGGGACAAGCTTTTGTCGCGCATTTACCAGTGGGTACAACTTCACCATGACCGAACATGATCGGCAAGATATGAACCAGACCTATCTGCTCCGTGGAATTTTCCACACCATCACGCCTGAATCGTACCTGAATACGTTCGAGGCAGTTCCAAGCGATATTCCCTTTCGCCCGCCACGGGTCACTCCAAAACCAACGATTTCCGGTACACAAACGGCGATCGTGGTGGGCAAAAGCGGGGAAGAGATTTGGACTGATAAGTATGGTCGTGTCATCGTACAGTTTCATTGGGATCGGAACGGAAAGAATGACGAAAATAGCTCATGCTGGATTCGCGTTGCGCAAATGTGGGCTGGAAAAACGTGGGGGAGTTTCTTTATTCCGCGCATGGATCAGGAAGTTGTCGTCAGCTTTCTGGATGGTGATCCCGACCAGCCACTTATCACTGGCGTTGTGTATAACGCGACACAAACCGTCCCGTATACGCTTCCAACAGATATGACGAAGAGCACCATCAAGAGCAACAGCTCTAAAGGCGGGGCAGGGTTTAACGAGATCCGTTTTGAAGACAAGAAGGACTCAGAAGAGTTGTATCTTCACGCGCAAAAGGACATGGCACTGGAAGTGAAGAATGATTACAAGCTTGAAGTGGGAAACGATCATACGATAGACGTGAAGAAAGGCAACGAAACACACAACGTTAAAGGTACGCGAGATCTCACCGTTACCGGTGAGGAAACGCATGTGAATGAAGCCGATCATACCCATAATGTGAGCGGAGATTGCACCCTGAAGGTCGATGGAAATCTCACCATCGAAGCCGGGGGCAATGTCACCATTAAGGGAACGATGATCAAACTCAATTAGTGAATCACCTTCTCCATTCCCAATCATTTCACCCCTTGGGTTAGTATCACGTCATGCCACCACAAGGACGACTAGGTGACAAAGCCTTGGCCGAAGCGGATGCCCACGGGTGTCCGGCCTGTCCTCACGTCGTACAGGGTCCAGCCATAAAGGGCTCCGAGAATGTCATGGTCAATAACAAACCCGCGCTACGTAAAGGCGATCAGGGGCTTGCCACCCCCTGTTGTGGGCCCAATATGTGGACGGCCGATCTCGGCAGCGCAACGGTAGAAATCAACGGCCAACCCGCGTTCCGTCTCGGTGACATGTCCAAACATTGTGGTGGCGTCGGCAAATTGATCGAAGGATCGCCCGACGTGATTACAGGCGGGTAACAACCACCGCATCCTACTCATTTCATCCCCGTATGGAAGAGTTACTTCGACAGCTAGAAGCGCGGCTTACGCAAGGCGATAGGGGAGGAGCCTATCGCCTTCTCGACACGTTTGCTCAGACGCACGGATCATCAAAAGCACGTTCAGCCATCCGACGTCTGAAACAACAGTGGGACGCGGACGCGATAGCTCCAAAAGATAGTCTCTCTTCTGGAACACGACATCTCTCATTTCCTCTAAGAACGCGACTCTCTTACGCAGGCACATGGGGATGGTTTTGGACCTGGTTTTCGCTCAAGGACCCTTGTCTGACGGCAATAGACACTCTTTTCATTCAATGGAAGAAAAGAGAAGCGGCGATCCAAAAACGACTCGCTGCCGAAGATGATGAGGAATTTCTGCAATCCGAGGATGGCACTGATAGCCCCTCGCCATTGCAAGACGTTGATCCAGGACGACGGCCTCGGCCAACTCTTCGTCGTTCAAAGCGTTCACTGCGGAGGAGGAGCTGGGCGCAAGCCTCGTTGGTCAGGAACCACAAGTTGCGGGCGCGCGGAATGTGGCAACCGACGCGGAGGCTGGTGCGTCGGCTAGCGCCAGGGCGAAACAGATTGCCGACCCACTGGCAACGCATCAAGATCTCAAATCTGAAACGCGTAAATTCACTGAGCGCGAGCGATGCTGGCTCTGAGACACGTCCAACTCAAATCCCAATAAGGTCACGGCGGCGTCACGCGAAATGGCAGCCAATACGGCGTGTCGTGCAGCGGCGGACGCTAGCACCCCGGCCAAACCTAAGAACATTGCATTCGCTGCTCCTCTGGGATAGGGCGACGGCTGTGCGACGTACCGTGCTAGATAAAGCGTCGACGTCCAGTCGAGACCAGACGCCGGAAGCAACATCCCCTAGGGATCAAAGCGCAAAGAGATTAATTCGTCGTGGGAAACGATATGGTGCCATTGCAGCGGCAGGAGTCGGCCTGGGTGCAGCCACGGGATTCCCTGCAAGTGCTAGGGAAAAAACCGGACTCGGCGCTGAACCTCGCCCAGCAATAGACGCCGCTACAGATGGAGCACCTGCGCAGATTCCTGACGCTGGGTCCCGTACAGCGACAGAGGCTGCAATACAGGAAAAGGCCGGACCAATAGACCTCGGCGATGTCGACAGTAAGAGTGAAGCGCAGAGATTGACGGATGATGCTGCGGCAAAAGCGCTGCAGCGTGGCGATGCTGCGAAGGCCATAGATTCCGCTACGACAGGAGCAGGCGATGCCGCCTTGGGTGCCGCAGCTGGTGCCAGTATCGCGGCAGGTGCGGGGGCACTGACAGGAGAGAGTGACGATGCGCTAGCAGGACAGGACGACACCGGACTTGATGCCGACGTGGCGGGAACATCCACCGCAAAAGCGTTGCAGCGGGGGGATGTTGACCAGGCAACAGATCTCTCCGATACCGGAGCAACTGACGTCGCCTCGCATACCGAAGCTGGCGCCCGCGATGCCACTGGGGCCATGCATCAGGCGGATCGGCTTGGAGACGCAGCAGCCGGAGGGGATGACGCTGGAGTGGGTGCTGATGCCACCGCTTCCGCCGCCGTCAAAGCTTTGCAACGCGGCGATCCAACGGGGACGGGAGCCCAAGCCGAACAGGTTGTCGATGCCCTCAGCGGAGGAGATGACGCCGGAGTGGGTGCTGATGCCACCGCTTCCGCCGCCGTCAAAGCTTTGCAACGCGGCGATCCAACGGGGACGGGAGCCCAAGCCGAACAGGTTGTCGATGCC
>JAJDBL010000374.1 GCA_029261375.1 Nitrospirales bacterium | reverse complement strand
TCCTGCAATTTGAGGATAGCGGGGTGATACCAAAGAAGATGTCCAACCATCAAGATGCGGTGTTTTTCGTGGGCCAACGCAATGAGTTCCTGGCCTTCTTCAAACGAAAGGCAAAGCGGCTTTTCGACAAACACATCTTTGCCTGCTTCGAGCGACGACCGAACGAAGTGAGCATGCGTCTCGGCGGGTGTTGCAATCGCAACGGCATTGATCGCCTTATCACTCAACACGGCATCGTAAGAGAGCACCCGACACTCTGGATACAGCGCGCGCATCTTGTCGAGGTTTTCTTCATCACTATCACACACAGCCTCAAGCGCGTGATGTTCGCCAAAATTGCGAACGATATTCTTCCCCCAATAACCGCACCCGATGACAGCCACCCGAGGAATGCGTGGCTCTTTCCCGATCCGTTCACTCGTCACGATTGTCGTAACCTCCGATTGAGAAAATGCGGTCAGCAACTCTGCAATCAACCGCGCACACTCCATATTGACATCGCATCATAGCAACCTAGCTCCTAAGACTACGCAATCGATTCGCGCGGCTGCTGAAGCATCGTGTGAGGCGTTCCTTCCTGGACGAGTCTTCCGTAATCAAGCCGATAGAGCCGATCGCAGTGGGCAACGGTGCTCAGGCGATGGGCAACGATCAGAATCGTCTTGTTCCCGCGTAAGGACATGATAGCCTGCATAACATCAGTTTCCGTAGCGGTATCGAGAGAGCTCGTGGCTTCATCCAACACCAAGACTGCCGGATCATGATAGAGAGCCCTCGCGATACCAATTCGCTGACGTTGACCACCGGAAAGCCGGATACCGCGCTCACCGACACACGTCTCCGCACCGTCAGGCAAGCTGCCAACCAACTCCTCTAATTGCGCCAACTTGAGCGCTTTCTGCACCGACGCGTCGTCAATATCTGCATCCGGGAGCCCAAACGAGACGTTTTTGCGAAGCGTATCATCAGTAAGATAGATCGATTGCGGGACATAGCCGACCTGATCATGCCACATCAGGAGGTTTTGGTGTATATCCCGCCCATCCACCTCTATCACGCCGAGGTCTGGAACGAGCAATCCTAAAATGACATCAATCAGTGTACTCTTGCCAGAACCGCTCGGACCGATGAATCCCACTGTCTCGTCCTTCTTTATGCACACTGAGAGCCCATCAATCGCTGGTGTCGACGCATTAACATAGGTGTATTGCAACTGGGTAATCCGAAGGTCTTGGCTCATTGGGGTAACGTCCTTGACCAGTTTCACCTCACTCGTTGATGTTTCAAGCTTGAGTTCGTCATGCAACGTATTGATTACCGGCAGACCAAAACGCAATGCCTGGAGTGCGACCAACATACGATTGACCGACGGCATGAGTCGAAAGGCCGCAGCAGCAAAAAGTCCTAGCGTAGGAAGAATGGCGTCCACCTCAGTTCCCTGTGCCAGCATGGTCAAGACCAAGAGAGTCAAGCCTACTACTGCCATAAGCTCCAGTCCCAGACGGGGAAGTTCTTGTAGCGTCTGGCTCAACCGGAGCATCCGAGTACTCTTGCTGTTGTGCGTGTCGAATTGCGCAAGAAAGTCGCTTTCGCGACCAAGCAACTTGACATCCTTCACCCCACCCAGCCCTTGCTGAAGATGCTGGATACGCAAGCCTTCATGGTATTGACGCTCCCTCCCCCAACGCGCAATGCGCGCTCGGGTGTTGTGGGAGAAGGCCCAGGCAGCGGCCCCAAACACCCCCGCTACCAGTAATGCGCCCATCGGCTCCACCACAAGCAATAACGTCGCGATACCAAGCAACACTAATCCCTCCGTCATGAACATCATCGTTGACATAAGCGTGCTGCCTAATATTCCAACTTCGCTAGTGATGTTACGGATCAACTCTGCGGAATTTCGCTGCAAATGGAAGGTATACGGTTGCCGCAAGTAGGTCGCGAAGAGTCGTTGCGAAAAATGTGCCTTCACGCCATACGCAAATTGCGTTTGCCGCCACACAAGGTACGCGAGAAAGGTAGCCTTGATAAGATAGATACCCGTCAACAACAGCATGCCAGTTACAATCAGTGCCTGTTGGGACGGATGTCCCGCAACTTCAAACAGGGGTTGCGCCGCAGGGTAACTCGCTGGGAGGTCTTCCGTCGTCAGTAACATGATCGCGGGCAAGACTAAACCAACTCCTAAGGTTTCCATCAGCATACCTATGCCCATCAAACCAAGGAGAATACACGCGTTCTTGCGTTCACTAGACGCAATTAATGAGAATATCTTGGCACCGGTGTTGAGATCTTTGTTCATGGGCTAGGATTTGGGTTCGTGGGAGCACACGGCCAGTGCTATCGCCATAGGAGTCGCGTCGAATCGAAACATCTACGCCTCCTCATTGGCAGGCTACCGCCGCACCGGGTGCGCCATCCCCCCCGATTTCTCCCCCTGCAGAAACTCACGGGTCAGTCACGCCGACCCAATTTTAGATCGCTAACCCTGTGAAACCCGGCCGATATCCGGGACGTGTTGGTGGTCAGCCATTTCAGCCAACTCTCCTCGCAGCTGTTCGATTTCGGCGAGAATGGCCTGGTTTTCCTCCATCTTATGCTGTAGAAATCGGACCGTCGCCTTCGCTTTCTCCTCAATCCCTCGGGGGGTCAGCATGTATACGTATCCACGCCTGTCTTTTGCATGATGAAAATTGCCAGCTTTAATGAGCCCTTTTTGTACTAATGCTCGAAGGCAATAGTTCGCCCTCCCAAGACTAATACCGAGTTCCTTCGCAAGCCCCCGCTGAGAAATATGAGGATCTGCCTGCAAAAGGCGGATGATTTTGTAGCGTAATTCGTCGGTGAGCATGCGCGAGGCGATAAATCGTTCAATCAATGAACATCAACTATAGTGCGTTTCTTTTGAGTACGTCAATAGCTCCAGGTTGACCTTGTTTTTAATGCATCACACCAATCCGATCCCGATACACCTCCTACGGGTATCGAGTGGGTGGGCAAGATGAAAACACCAGACCCATGCAGGATATTCCGAGCAAATCTGCCACTCTCAGGACAACACGCGGCGACGGATACAACGCCTCGATTCGGAAAGAGTGCAAGCGCAAACGAGACGAGAAAGAACGTTACGCGTGACAACGTACGCGGGGTGGAAAGGAGAAGAAAAAACAGCATACGCGTGTGAGATGACACCAACACACGATCTCGCACTGAAGTAACGAGATCGGGCCGCACCGGCAGGTGCGGGACAGAGGAGCGGAGAGGAAGCTCTGGGAGAAACGAAGGAATTGTCGCGAAGATAGATCGTTCGATGCTGATTGATATTCTTACAGTACAGTCATGCGCGTTCGACCTCCGCCATCTTGACAACCACTCGCCATGATGAATGCATCATACCCAACAGCAACACGACGCGATCGGAATCTTTCATTTCTTCGAACAGGGCTTCAACACCTTCAAACTGGCCAGCAGTGATACGGACACGATCGCCCTGGTTAAATTGTATCGCGTTCCCCAACACGACCATCCCATCAGAATTTTCTTTGCTCTGCAGTGACTCAATAATGTGGGCAGGAACGGGAATCGGTACCTCGCCATGACTCACGAGGCCAGTCACCCCAATGGTCGAGCGAATAGGACGGTGGAGACGTCCGGCAAGCGGAACACGGACGAAGAGGTAGCGCGGGAAGAGCGGTCGTTCAACTTGACGTACCGTTCTCGCGTGTCGAACCTCCTTTTGATAGATAGGCAAGTACGACAGAAACCCTTGTCGATCGAGATGATCTCGCGCCACCCACTCTTTCTGGACGTGTGTATACACTGCATACCAAGCTTCATCCATGAGTCGCGCCCTTACCAGTCGTCAAGTTCAATTTTTATGGAGATCCAATCCAGCATCAGCAACGGACCCGTCTGGAGTTGAAGAGGCAGAATTCCCCTCATTCCAGCGGACTCAATACGCGGCACATCATACGCCGAGCCTTCATTTTGTCAATGTTATGACGGTTGCTGACATACCAGGCTTTGGATAGAATGAGCCAGCTTCTCCATCCTCATCATCGAAAGCATACATCATGGCGTCTGAGTTCGTTCATCTCCATCTGCATACCGAGTATAGCCTCCTCGACGGTGCCGCCAAGATCGATCAATTAACTCGGCAGGCAAAGCAAAACGGCATGCCTGCCATGGCGATCACCGACCACGGCAACCTCTTTGGAGCAATCTCGTTTTACGAAACCGCGACGAATGTAGGACTCAAACCCATTATTGGTTGCGAAGTGTATATGGCACCGGGAAGCCGGTTTGACCGAAATGGGCAACTGGCACACAACGATTATAATCACCTCATCCTTCTTGCACAAAATAAGACCGGATATCAAAACCTGATCAAGCTCGTCGCCGAGGCTCATCTTGACGGCTTTTACTATAAACCCCGGATCGACAAGGACATCCTCAGCCAACATCATTCAGGCCTCATCGGGTTGTCTGGATGCCTGAGTGGTGAGGTTCCACAGTTGATTGGACAGAAAAACCCCGAAGCCGCCGCACGGGTCGCCGGCGAATATCAGGACCTCTTTGGAAAAGGTAACTACTATCTAGAGCTCCAAGCCAACGGGCTTCCAGAACAAGCCATTGCCAATCGCGGGCTCCTCGACATCCACCGAAACCTCGGCATCCCCGTCGTGGGGACCAACGACTGTCACTATCTCAACAAAGAAGACGCCAAAGCCCATGATGTGCTGCTCTGTCTTCAGACGGGCAAAACAGTCAGTGATCAGAATCGCATGCGTTTTCATACGCAGGAACTCTACCTGAAGACACCTGAGGAAATGGTCGCGGCATTCGCGGAAGTTCCTGGAGCCGCGCAGAACACATATGCCGTCAGCGAACAATGCAATCTACAACTTGATTTCTCCCAAACCCATCTCCCAAAGTACCCCCCTCCCCCAGGTCTCACCAGAGAGGAATACTTAGAACAACTTGCGCGAACCGGACTGGAACAACGTCTCCGAGAGCTGGGCCGGACCAACTCAGCGGCGGCCTATTCTGCACGACTCGCCGACGAACTCGCCATCATTGTCTCGATGGGATACGCGGGATACTTCCTGATCGTCTGGGACATCATCAAGTTCGCACGATCTCGCAAGATTCCCGTTGGTCCTGGTCGCGGATCTGCCGCGGGTAGCCTCGTGGCATATGCATTGCGCATCACGGATATCGACCCGCTCACCTACAATCTTCTCTTTGAACGATTTCTGAATCCGGAACGTGTCACCCTCCCTGATATCGACATGGATTTCTGCATGGATCGCCGAGAAGAGGTGATCAACTATGTGATCGAACGGTACGGAAAAGACCATGTAGCGCAAATCATCACATTCGGCACGCTTGGCGCCAAAGCCGTCATACGTGATGTCGGACGGGTCATGGAGATTCCCTATGCCGAAGTGGATCGAGTCGCCAAGCTCATTCCAAATCAGTTGAACGTGACGTTAGACGATGCGTTAAAGAACGAACCTCAACTGGCAGAGTTAACCAAGACCGACGCCAGGATCAACGAGTTGATGGAAACGGCAAAAACCCTCGAAGGCATTGCGCGTCACGCGTCCACCCATGCCGCTGGCATCGTGATTTCGGACGAGCCCCTCACCAACTATGTCCCGCTGTTCCGCGGAGCAAACGGTGAGACGGTCACGCAATTCCCCATGAACGACATCGAAAAAATTGGGCTCATCAAATTTGATTTCCTTGGCCTTAAAACACTCACGGTCATCAACCGCGCTGTAGAAATCATCAAGCACCGAGAGTCGTCCCCAGACGATCAGGCACCCGCCAACCACGCATTCCAGGACTTCTCCATTGAGGGTATTCCGTTTGACGATCCCGACACCTATGCCCTTCTTTCATCTGGACAAGCGGCTGGAATTTTTCAATTGGAAAGCCCCGGCATGCGCGATCTACTCACCAAAATTCGTCCGGAATGTTTCGAAGACTTGATCGCCATCCTCGCACTCTTCCGTCCCGGACCCATCGGAAGCGGCATGGTAGAAGATTTCATTCGCCGCAAACGCGGCACCGTTCCCATTACCTACGACACGCCCATCCTCGAAGACATTCTTGACGATACGTATGGCGTGATTGTGTATCAAGAACAAGTCATGACGATTGCCAACCGCGTGGCGGGTTTCTCACTCGGACAGGCCGATCTCCTTCGCCGTGCGATGGGAAAAAAGAAGCCCGAAGAGATGGAGAAACAAAAAACGGAATTTATCGACGGGGCCATTGCCAAAGGGATGGAACGCGATAAAGCAGAAAAGATGTTTGACCTGATTGCGTACTTTGCCGGATATGGGTTCAACAAGTCCCATTCAGCTGCGTACGCTGTCATTACCTACCAAACCGCATATCTTAAAACCCACTTCCTCAACGAGTTCATGGCCGCATTACTCACGACGGAAAGCGGGAACTCGGACAAGATCGTTCGCTACCTGAATGAGTGTCGCGAACTTTCAATTCCTATTCTTCCGCCAGACGTCAACGAAAGCCACAAGGATTTCACGGTCACGCCACACGGAATCCGTTTCGGGTTAACCGCCATCAAGAATGTTGGAGAGGGCGCGATTGACGCGATCCTCGAAGCACGAAGAGAGCACGGCCGATTTGCGACGCTCACTGATGTCACGCGGCACGTCGATGCTCGCAAACTTAATAAACGCGTACTGGAAGGCCTCATCAAATCCGGCGCGTTTGATTCCACTGGAGCGAAACGTTCACAGCTTGTCGCCGTGCTTGATCGCGCGATGGATGAAGGCGTACGAGCGCAGCGAGAAAAGCAGGAAGGCCAATTCAATCTGTTCGCGTCCCTCCCCGCGGACGAAGCAACGCCTCCGCTCCCGCTCCCCGCAATTCCGGAGTGGGATCAGCACGAACGGCTCAAATGGGAGAAAGAGCTTGTTGGGTTTTATATTACCTCCCATCCGCTGGCTCCCTATGCGTCGACACTTCAACGCATCTCGAGTGCAACGGCGGAAACCATTCACGATGTCGGTGATGGTAAGCAGGTCACGCTCGGAGGAATCGTCGCTACGTGTCGCCTGACAACGACAAAGAAAGGTGAACGGATGGCCACCTTTCAGCTTGAGGACTTGCACGGCCGAATCGATGTGATCGTGTTTCCGAAAACCTTTCAAACGGCAACGGAACTTCTGGTCGAAGACGCGCTGGTCATGGTCAAAGGCGTCCTTGACCGCGCCGAAAAGGGGACCAAGGTCAAAGCCACCTCAATAGAAGTCCTTCCAGATCACCCGCCCACTGGACACATGGACATTTCACTGAATGCCGACGTGTTGACCCAGGAGATGCTTACTCACACCAGACGGATGCTCCAGACACATACAGGACCCTGCCCTGTCACTCTATATCTCAGAATCCCAAGCAGGGCCGTCGTGACCATCAGTCTTCCAGAACCTTTTCATGTGCAACCCACTGAACACTGTGTCGCGGATATTGAAGCACTGCTGGGTGAAGGCTGCGTTCACCTTCGAGAAGCGATTGCAAGTGAGCAACACACCTGATGAGCGACAACCTTCCCTTCGAGAAACCTCTGCTTGACCTCAAAGCGAAGATCGATCGCCTGTCAAAGACCAGCCATCCCACCGCGGCGTCGCGTGAACAAATCCAAGAACTCGAACTCCAACTGGCCAGTCTCCAGCAGGACATCTACGCGGAACTGACCCCTTGGGAGCGTACTCAAATTGCGCGGCATGTCCGGCGCCCAACAGCGTTAGACTATGCGAATCTCATGTTCGATCGCTTTACAGAGCTTCACGGAGACCGAACATTCTCTGATGATCCCGCAATACTTGGCGGCATCGCGGTGTTCAATGGACGCCCAATTATGGTCTTAGCGCACCACAAGGGAAAGACACTGAAGGAACGCGTCGACCGAAACTTTGGGATGCCGAATCCAGAAGGGTACCGCAAAGCGCTGCGGCTCATGAAGCTCGCGGAACGGTTCAACAGGCCAATCCTCACACTCATAGATTCGCCCGGTGGATACCCAGGCATGGGAGCCGAGGAGCGAGGTCAAGCGCAAGCCATCGCACAAAACCTCATCACAATGTCGACCCTACGTGTACCCATGATTTCTGTCGTGATTGGCGAGGGAGGAAGTGGTGGAGCCTTAGCGGTCGGTGTCACCGACCGCATATTGATGCTCGAACACGCAACCTATTCAGTGATATCGCCGGAAGGCTGTGCGGCGATTCTGTGGGGGAGCAGCGACAAAGTTCCAGAAGCCGCTGAGGCGCTGCGAATGACTGCGGCTGATCTGTTCGCGTTTGGGTTGGTCGACGAGATCATCCCCGAACCAGTGGGCGGGGCACATCATGATCCCACAGCCATGACGAAACATATTGAGAAAGCGTTGACCACTCACTTCCAAGCACTCGATGCCATTCCAATCCAAGACTTGATGGATCGCCGATATGAAAAATTCCGCCATATCGGGCGCTTTGATGAATAACTCTGATACACCTGTTCCGTTCTCTCACACTCGCTCCCTCCCTAACCTCAATCCATTCGAAATCTACTGTCGGCTGGCGACACCGGGCGCACAATCATTTCTGCTTGAAAGTGGCAAGGGGACCCCGGACACCGCACGGTACAGCTTTATTGGGACAGATCCCTATCTTTCTTTTGAATCGAAGGGCTCAACAATCACCATCACAGGACCGTCGGAAACACATATTTCTCAAGGAGATCCATGGTCAAAGTTACGAAGCATTTTCTCTAGCATTGCGTATCCAAGTCAGGCATCGTTACCTCCATTTTTCGGCGGTGCAGCCGGATATTTTTCGTACGACTTCGTGCATCATTTTGAAGACATCCCGCGGATCGCGACCGACGATCTTCAACTTCCTGACATTCATCTTGTATTCGTCGATACGGTAGTCGCCATTGATCACCTCGAGGAAGAATTACATCTAATCTTCGCGCCACCCAAAGATCGCTACACTACAGAATCACCTGAGGCCCTTCACGCCGAGTGGAGCCAGAAACTCACCGATCTCGACACCCGACTACTCCAGCCGCCACCACGCCTAAAAGCTGCCCCCGCATCACCGCCAACGTTAGACTCAACCCTCTCGAAAGACGCCTACATGCACCGCGTGAGAACATGCCAAGAGTACATTGCTGCGGGAGACATCTATCAAGCAAACCTCTCACAGCGCTTCGTCGCGGATCTCGCTGAGTACGAACCTCGGACCCTGTATCAACGACTCCGTGACGTAAATCCCTCCCCATTCGGCGCGCTCATAGAGTTTCATGAGGTGACCATTGCGAGTGTCTCCCCAGAGCGACTGGTTCGACTGCGCAACGGTGTCGCTGACACTCGCCCTCTCGCCGGAACGCAACGGCGCGGAGAGACAAGCAACGACGATCTTCGATTAACTGATGAACTTCTGGCCGACCCGAAAGAACAAGCGGAACACGTCATGTTGGTGGACCTCGAGCGAAACGACCTAGGGCGTGTCTGTCGCTATGGCAGCGTTCAAACGGATGACTTCATGGCCGTCGAGCAGTGTTCACACGTCACCCATATCGTCTCGACCGTTCGCGGCACATTGGATAATTCACTGAATGCCTTTGACTTGATCCAAGCCATGTTTCCAGGAGGAACAATTACTGGTGTGCCAAAGATTCGATGCATGGAGATACTCGACGAACTCGAACCCACCACTCGCGGTCCCTACACGGGCTCACTCGGTTACCTGAGTCTTTCAGGCGATATGGAGCTGAACATCATCATTCGCTCCATGGTGGTGAAAGATGGTCGCGGGTACATTCAAGTCGGCGCAGGAATCGTTGCAGATTCGGTACCGGAACGGGAGTATCAAGAAACACTGCTCAAAGCTGAAGCGTTGTTTACGGCGATTCGAAATGGCTGAAGGCTGAAGAGAAAACTTGCACTATGAAACGTTCCTATCAAGGGACATTACCTATTTCGTTACTCGGCGAGAAGAATGAATTGAGGACAAGGGTTTCCCTCCTTCACCCTTCATCCTAAACGCCTAGCCCCCTCTCCCCTACCATGTACATCTACCTCAATGGTCAGTTCGTCGACGAGAAACACGCGACGGTTTCAGTATTCGATCGCGGTTTTCTCTACGGCGATGGAATATTCGAAACAATGCGGGCATATAGCGGGTACATCATGTGGACCGAGCAGCATCTCAAACGGCTGTTGGAATCTGCAGAAATGATCAATCTTCGTGTGCAACCATCGAAACAGGATCTCAGTGAAGTCCTCACCGAGTTGATGGGACGGAATGAGCTTGGCGATGCGCTGATCCGCCTGACGCTCACTCGTGGGGTGGCACCTCCAGGTCTCAACCCCGGATCGAATGTCCGGCCCACAATAGTTATCACAACGCGACAGTATCAACCTTACTCATCCTCCCAATACGCCGACGGAGTGTCGCTCGTGATTGTCGGGATACGACGGAATTCCATCGACGCACTGCCGCCTAACATCAAATCCCTGAACTTCCTGAACAATATCTTGGCCAAAGCGGAAGCAACACGGAAAGGTGCGTTTGACGGGATCATGTTGAATCAAGCTGGGAACCTGACGGAAGCCACTACCAGCAACGTGTTCCTAGTTAAAAACGGGAAGCTGTTCACACCTAAGTGCAGCTGTGGGATCTTGGAAGGAATTACCCGAAACGCCGTGATCGATCTTGCCGAGAAGCAAGGCGTTCTTTGCGACCAACAACCCTGCGCAGTTGAAGAACTTTACACGGCGGACGAATGTTTTCTCACGAACACGTCAATGGAACTCATGCCGGTAACACGGGTCGACGATCGTGTCATAGGAACAGGCAATCCAGGCCCCATGACCGCGCGGCTGCACGAAGCATTCCGACAAGCTGTCGAGCAGCATCTTCAGGACATTCGATCGCTTTAAGGAAGCGGAGAGAACTATGGCAGGATGTTCAGAAAGGCCGCAGCGAGCGGCGAGGAGGATCATACTCCTGTGCGTTGAGCCGAAGCCACGAAGCGAGAACGCCGCTGGCGGCCTTTTGGAGCATCCTGCTAAGCGGCGTCTTGGGGGATGGGTTCCTCCACCGGCATGTCACGTTCAATCTTTACCTTCTTGATCCGGCGCTCATCCATATCTACAACGGTAAATTTATACCCTTCAAGCCGAATCACGTCCCCACCCCTCGCCATACTCTGCAACTGATCCAGCATAAACCCACCGAGCGTCTCATACTCTGATGACTCCTCGATGGGAATCCCATATTCAGTTCGAAGATCATCCGCCGGGCATCCCGCGTCAACGATGAGTGCTCCGTCTTGAAGTCGTTCGACCTCCAGTTCCTCGCTATCATCATACTCATCGTGAATTTCACCTACGATCTCTTCGATGAGATCTTCTAATGTCACCAATCCCTCAACGCTCCCATGTTCATTCAGCACAATCGCCATATGGACCCGCCTTCGTTGCATCTCCTTCAGGAGCAGGCTTACTTTCATCGTTTCAGGAACGTAATACACGGGATGAAGAAGATCTTGAATTTTTACGGCATTCCCGGATGCCATCACGCCAAGAAGATCACGGTAATAGAGAATTCCGCGCAGATTGTTCAACCCTTGGTCAAAGACAGGATATCGCGAGAATTTGTGTTCATCGATATAACGCAACACCTCATCCACCGGCATGTCCAGCGAGATGCCATAGATTTTAGGTCGCGGCACAATAATTTCCTTCACAGACGTATCAGTAAACTCAAACACACTTCGAATGAGGGCTTGCTCCGTCTTATCGAACACACCATCCTCGAGGCCCTCCTCCATCATATGCTTGATCTCTTCTTCCGACACGGCCACCTTCTCTTCAGGAATGACGCGCCCAAAGACCCTGAGCAATAATTGGCTGGACGCGGTGAGAGGTCGAATGCCAGATGCCACGACCTTGGAGAGCAGATGAACAGGTCGAACCACCCATAACGCCATTTTTTCTGGGTTTCGAAGGGCCAGAGACTTGGGAAACAGTTCTCCGAGCACCAGCGACAGGTAGGAAACCATGAGAATCACGATCCCGATGGCCATGGGCTCGGCAAACCGTTGCAGCAATCCGCTGGGAAGACGCTCGATGATAGGTTTTAAGAGTTCAACAGAACCGACACCGCCAAGCGCAGCCGCAGTCGCACCGACAAGGGTGATGCCAATCTGAACGGTCGCTAGGAAACGATCGGGATTCTCCTGAAGCTGGAGAACGAGGGTAGCGCCACTATGCCCATTCTCCGAAAGCTCTTGCATCCGGCTTCGCCTCGATTTGAGTACTGCGAGCTCGGCGCAGGCGAAGAAACCGTTCAGGAGAATGAGGACAAAGATGGCTGAGAGCAATAGCCACATAAGAAGTGTCCGATAATGCTAGCAAAACGCGAATCCGGTTGCAAATCGACGCCACGTTCTCTGGTAGTTCCCCTTGTGCAGGAGAATCTATCCGTCGCAACGGGCAGAATCGCCACAATAGTCCGTAAGAACACTAAGCGAATCGCTTTGAGATTTACTTTCTCTACCCCATACTTTTTGATATAGTTCGGGGTTCTGATGGGCAGCATTGTGCCTACGGCACAGGACTTACGACTCAAAAAAATGGCAATTGTACTATTCTCATATTTTGCGGCAGTGATCGTGATCACGGGTCTAGCCGTTATCGGCCTCCGAAACCCGATGTACAGTGCCCTTTCTCTCTTAGTCCTTTTCTTTCATGTGGCAGGAATTTATCTCCTGTTAGACGCAGAATTCATTTTTGCTGTTCAAGTCATTGCGTATGCCGGTGCGATTTTAGTCCTCTATCTCTTTGTCGTCATGTTACTCGATGTGAAAGCAGAAGACGGATATCACCGCCAACTTATCCTGGCATTGTTGCTGGGGTGTGCCATTGTAGGGGAACTCATCTACATCATCAGCCATTCGGCCTTCGGACAAGGGCTCACCGCCACGGTCAAGGCACTTCGGAATCCACCCGGCACCATCGAATCTATTGGACACCTCCTTTTCACACGCTACCTCTTCCCGTTTGAGGTCGCATCTATCATCTTACTCGTCGCCATGATCGGCGCGATTTTTCTCGCGAAAGAGAAAGTATTCGAGAAGGAATTCTAGGGATGTCTCAGACGCCCTGAACGAAGCGAACCATGGTCCCTCTATCCGCTTACGTTATATTGAGTGCGATCCTGTTCACCATCGGAACCGTTGGTGTCTTGATCAGAAGGAACCTCATTATTCTGTTGTTATCGATTGAGCTGATGTTTAACGCCGCAAACATTAATTTCGTGGCATTCTCCCATTACTTTCAGGACGTGGCAGGCCAGGTGTTCGTCGTGTTTGTATTGACCATCGCCGCTGCGGAGGTTGCCGTTGGATTGGCAATCGTCATTGCGCTATATCGAGGCCGCGCGACGGTCAATGTCGAAGAATTTAACCTCATGAAATGGTAAGCATGAGCGTTCAGATTCCAACTTCCTGCGGTCAGCTGACGCGTACACGTAATGGATGTGCAGAGCTCACGTTGACGCAGCTCTGGACTTTTATCGTCAATCATTTTCAGTTACTGATAGCTGATCGCTGACGGCTGTCAGCTGATTCTAATGGATACATTTCTTTCCCTCAGGCCTTTCCTTGCCGTGCTCGTCTCGGCGATTGGCGCAGTCCTGATCATCGCATCCTATAAGAGTCCAAACCTCCGAGAAGTGTGGTCCCTGAGCGCGGGCGCGCTCAAATTGCTGATCGTAGCATCCATGGCACCGGCGATCTTGGCTGGAGGTGTCATCGAATTCACACTCGTGACCCTTCTTCCGGGAGTCAGTGTTCGATTTCGAGCCGATGCGTTAGGGCTTCTCTTTGCGACCACCGCATCGTGTTTGTGGATATTGGCGACGATCTATTCAATCGGCTATATGCGGTCGCTCAACGAGCATGCCCAAACCAGGTTTTTTACGTGCTTTGCCTTAGCCTTGTCGTCAACGATGGGCGTCGCGTTCTCCGCAAACCTGTTTACGCTCTTCCTGTTCTACGAAATCCTCAGCTTGTCCACCTATCCGCTGGTGATGCACAAGCAGACCACTGAAGCATGGGAAGGAGCGAAAAAATATCTCATTTACCTCGTGGGAACGTCGAAGACGTTTTTCCTTGCCGCCATCGTCCTGACCTACACCCTGACGGGAACCTTGGAATTCCAGCGCGGTGGAATGTTCACGGGTGTCGACGCGTCTCCGATGTTACTGACCATCATTTACATCCTGTTTATCGCTGGAATCGCAAAAGCCGCGCTGATGCCGTTCCATGGCTGGCTCCCTGCAGCGATGGTTGCACCGACGCCGGTCAGTGCTCTGTTGCATGCCGTTGCCGTCGTCAAAGTCGGGGTATTTTCTATTCTACGAGTGATCGTTGATGTATTCGGCGTCGAACTCATGCAACAACTATATCTCGGAATCGGGACGGCCATTGTTTCGTCAATCACGCTTTTGTGGGCATCAACCTATGCCCTCGCGCAGGATAATCTTAAGATTCGGCTTGCCTACTCCACGGTCAGTCAACTCTCGTACGTCATTCTTGGCGCGGCACTTCTTACACCTGCGGCGATGGCCGGTGGCATGATCCATGTGGCGAACCACGCGTTCTCGAAGATCACGCTCTTCTTCTGTGCCGGAGCCATCTACGTCGCAGCGCATAAGACGCTGGTCAGCGAACTCAGCGGGCTAGCCAAGAAAATGCCTTACACAATGGCAGCATTTACGATTGGCTCGCTCAGCATGATTGGAGTGCCACTCTTTGCAGGATTTGTGTCGAAGTGGAATATCGCGTTGGGTGCCATTGAGGCACAGCAACTCATCTTCGTCGGCGTCCTCCTCATCAGTACAGTGTTGAACGCAAGCTATTTTTTCCCCATTGTATACAAAGCATATTTCGAAACGGCTCCGGCGACACACGAAGAAGAGCACATCAAGGAAGCCCCACGCGCAATGGTCATTCCCATCATGATTACCGCTGCAGCGACCATCGTGTTCGGCATCTACCCAGACTATTTCATGAAATTAATCACGCTCACTCTCGGCTAGGACACGGGCGATGAAAATCAGTCTCCAATGGATCGAACGACCGGGAATGCTGAAACGCATGTGGAACGTCTTTGTGGGCATCATGGTAGTCCTCGTTGCGGTTGATTTCTTTATCCCCCATGAGCATACGCATCTCGTATTTGAGACCATTCCAGGATTCAGCGCGGTGTACGGATTTGTCGCATGTGTGGCGCTGGTGTTGGTAGCGAAAATACTGCGCCGAGTGTGTAAGCGAGACATGAATTACTATGATTAGCGGCATACCACCAGTCTTCATCTTCCTTCTGGGAGCGATCCTTATTCCCTTTCTTAAGGGTCGCGCAAAAGAGGGAGTCCTACTTGTCGTTCCACTGGTGGCGTTTCTGAATCTGCTCGTCCTCCCAGACGGCACGTCCTGGACATACGAGTTTCTCGGACATCAGCTCATCTTCGCGAATGTCGACAAGATGAGCCTCTGTTTCGGCTACATCTTCTGCATCGCTGCATTCACCGGCATGCTCTTTGGTCTGCAAGAACGCGACGACCGTCAGTACATGACGATCTTCGTGTATGTCGGAAGCTCGATTGGAGCCGTATTTGCAGGCGACTACCTCACGCTCTTCTTATTCTGGGAACTGATGACGTTTTCGGCGGCCGTGCTCATTTGGGCGGGAAACACTGCAGCTGCCGGAAAAGCAGGGATGCACTATCTGCTCGTCCATGTGTTTGGTGGCTTTTGTCTTTTGGCGGGAATCGTCATTCAGACCTCAGCAACAGGTTCGACAGAATTCGGCTACCTTGGGCTCAACGGCATTGGCTCAGTACTGATCTTCCTTGCTTTTATTATCAATGCTGCAGTGCCTCCACTGCATGCCTGGCTCACCGATTCCTACCCGGAATCCACCATCACAGGCACCGTATTCTTGACCGCGTATACCACCAAAACGGCTGTATACGTCCTAGCACGAGCCTTTCCTGGCGAAGAGATTCTGATCTATCTCGGAGCGTTCATG
>JAJDBL010000373.1 GCA_029261375.1 Nitrospirales bacterium | reverse complement strand
CTTGATAAAGAGAAAAGCAGCGAGGTCTCGCAAGAAGGCCAGGATCCGATTTCTCAACTACGGGGGCCGGCGCGAGATGAAGTCAACGCCATTGCTAACCTGTTGTTACCCGGCTCAGGATTGATGGCAATTGATCTGACCCAGAAGAGTGGACAGTTTTGCATGTTGGATGGAGTGTCCGGACACAACATGGTGCACTTCTCGCGCGATCCAGGGAAGGATGCAGAAGACGTGTTGTATTTCCTCAATCCGGAGACCTTCATCAAAAGTGGCTTGAAGGTCGACACCCTACCTCCATTACCTCGCGAATTAGGAAAGATGAAAACGCATCAGTGGTACTACTACGATGGGAGCTACGTGGAACCCCATCACGGCAGAACAATGGGAAAAGATTTTCTGGTTATGGCCATTGATGTGAAGTAACGACGGGAGCAAGACTGCGGCATTGGTTACGCGACAACACAACAAACGTGTAATCAATGCCCTATAATCACTCGGCATGAAATACGTCAAGATCATCGGGACCATTGGTCCTGCCAGTGAGTCGTCGGACATTATCGGCCAATTGATTGCAAGCGGCATGAATGTCGCTCGACTGAACCTTTCGCACGGTTCACATGAGTGGCACACACGCGTAATCAGTAGGGTTCGCGAGGTCGCAACCCGGCATAGTGTCGCAGTGGCGCTGCTTCTGGATCTGCAGGGGCCACGCATTCGCGTCGGCTCGATGCCGCAAGACGGAATCACCCTCCACACTGATCAAGCCGTTCGACTCGTCTGTGACCACGCGGCTGCGCCCGAAGACCTTACCGAAACGCCGAAGATGCTTGAAGTCCCCGTCGGCTACGATGCGCTCGCGGAGGATGTGCGTCCTGGCCAACGGATTCTCATGGACGACGGTCTCATTCAGTTACAAGTGGAATGCGTAACCGGCGCGGTCGTCGAATGCCGTGTCCGCGTCGGCGGGCTGCTGCGGTCGCACAAGGGGATGAATCTTCCTGATAGCACCATCAGCGCTCCAGCAATTACCGACAAGGACCAGGCGGACCTACAGTTCGGTTTGGAACATGACGTCGACTATATCGCCTTGTCATTCGTGCGTGGCCCGGACGACATCAGACGAATAAAGGATCTGATAGGCCGGAGCGATCGCCGAATACCCGTCATCGCGAAGATCGAGCGGCCGGAGGCGATTCACAATCTGACTGGCATCGTCGAAGAAGCAGATGGCGTGATGATCGCCCGCGGAGATCTCGCCATAGAAATGAGCCCGGAAGCCGTACCGGTGCTACAAAAACAGATCATCAGGGAAGCCAATACACAAAATCGCCTGGTAATCACCGCGACCCAAATGCTGGCTTCCATGGTCTCCAACCCCACCCCGACACGGGCGGAAGCTTCCGATGTTGCAAACGCAGTTTTCGATGGGACTGACGCGGTCATGCTTTCGGCCGAGACCTCTGCAGGGACGTATCCTGTCGAGTCCGTTCGCACCATGGATCGGATCATTCGCGCCGCCGAAAATGAAATTGCAGCATCGCGAATGGACATATCCGTTCCGCGCCTCCACACGGGAATGTCGGTACCGGAAGCGATGTGCACCGCAACAGCCGCCGCATCCGCGGCCGTTGGGGCCAAGGTCGTCGTCGTATTTACCAAATCAGGAGCGACAGCCGTATTGATGTCGAAACGACGCCCGACGGTCCCAATCATTGCCCTGACACTCACCGAGCAGATCCGACGACAGATGGCACTGTTTTGGGGGGTGGTCCCATTCGTAGCGTCTAACGTCAGTGGCGCGGATGAGCGTGTCCATGTGGCAAAGAAACTTCTGAAGCAGGCAGGCCTGATCGCGACGGGAGATCGCATCGCAATCCTTGCCGGCAGCCAGTTGGGGCACGCCGACATGACCAATGCTCTGCAGATACACAACGTCAACTAAGACGATTTTATCGGGGACGGAACCAATGAGAACCTCTCCGGCCCAAGGAGATGCCCATGATCAATTTCGGCAAGGTATTTAACGATAGCCTCACCAGGGTCTTACGTACACAAGATACGGGTGAGAGTTTCTTCGTGAAATTTTATGACCGCTTTCTTGCATCTTCACCTGAGGTACGAGACAAGTTTGAACATACGAATATGGAACATCAGTACCGAGTGCTGAAGCTCTCACTATTCCACTTACTTCACTGTTTTTCCTCCAGCGAAGTATCCGACTACACCGCTGAAATTGCACGTCGTCACAGCCGTCATGACCGCGACATTCCCCCTCATTTGTATGACCTCTGGCTGGGGTGTTTGCTCGACACGGTAAAAGAAACCGACCCACAATACACCCCAGACATTGGTCTCGCGTGGAAAATGGTCATGAGTTTCGGAATCACATACATGAAAGACGCGTACGAGCGGGATGAGCAACTCTTCTGATCGCAGCTAAGGGATGACAAGGTTTCAATTAGACGACAGCACCCTCGTTTCAATCATCAATGGCTCCTCTATCGGCATGCTTTTGGTGCAAGAAGACGGAACGATCGTATTTGCCAATTACAAAGCGGAACATATATTCGGTGTGACTTCAGGGACGCTAACCGGTAGTTCGATCGCAACACTTCTTCCAGAGCGACTCAGAGCCGATCATACGGGCAACATGGCACGTTTTTTTGCGTCTCCAGAATCACGTCCAATGGGTGTTGGAAGAAAGTTGGTCGGTCTTCATTCCAAGGGTATGGAAATACCGCTTGAGATAGGACTATCACCTATCACAATCCAAGAGCGTCTATATGTTCTTGCATCAGTCGTTGATATCTCAGACCGAGAACGTGCCGAGATACTTGAAGAATCCAATAAGGCGCTGCAATACGATGCCACACGCGATCCACTCACGAATTTGCCAAATCGACGGCTTCTTGTGGAGTTCATTGAGAACGCAAGAAACTTAGCTGTTCGCAATAAGGGCCGTATGGCTTTTCTCTTCATTGATCTCGATGGCTTTAAACAGATCAATGATCAATACGGCCACAGCGAGGGAGATCATGTCCTACGCGAAGTCGCGGCCGCGATACGAGAGCAAGTCCGTAAAAGTGACATCGTGGGACGCCTTGGCGGTGACGAATTTCTGATGTGTCTGACAGAAGTCAGCGACAGTGCGCATGTGAACTCTATCGCGAATAAGCTCGTGAAGGCGATCTCGACGATTGAACATGTTGATGGAACCACGATTCCCATAGGAGCGAGCATTGGTGTTGTGATTACTGGGATGACACACGATGTCGTCATCGACGACGTTATCAAGGCGGCCGATCAGTTGATGTATCAGGCGAAGCAATCAGGAAAAGGGAGAGT
>JAJDBL010000372.1 GCA_029261375.1 Nitrospirales bacterium | reverse complement strand
TTCGAGTGGTGGGGTGCCCGAACACCCAAGGGTGATGAGAAAGATGCCTAGACATACGGTACCAATGAAAGATCGAAACGTTGAGGCCACAGCTTGCTTGTCATTCCGGGCGTGATCCGGAATCCAGGCCTCGTGAGTTGGATTCCCACGTTCGCGGGAACAATGAGGTTGAGCGAAGTTTTTCATATCCCCTGGTATCAACCTTCAGTCAAGGTCTGTTGTCTCGGAGGCGTTTTACGCCCAAAGTGTTCAAAGGCTTTGGCGGTGGCAATGCGTCCTCGCGCGGTGCGTTCGATAAACCCAGCTTGCAATAGATATGGCTCACACACGTCTTCGATCGTAACACGTTCTTCGCTCATTGCGGCAGCGAGGGTATCGATCCCGACCGGGCCACCTGCAAACCGATCGATGATGGCAAGCAAAAACTTCTGATCGGTGTCGTCGAATCCTTCTGGATCGACCCCGATCCAGGCAAGGGCATCGTCCGCAACTTGCTTCGTGATGTGTCCGTTGGCTTTGACTTGGGCAAAGTCTCGTACTCGTTTGAGAATTCGGTTGGCGATACGAGGTGTGCCTCGCGATCGTTCTGCGATCACCACGGCACCCTCCTGATCGATTCCGACATTCAGGATGTGCGCGGATCGTACCACGATTTCCTCAAGTTCACTCGGGAGGTAGAACTCCAGTCGATGTACCAGACCAAACCGATCTCGTAACGGAGATGTCAGGAGTCCCGCCTGGGTGGTTGCGCCTATCAGGGTGAACGGCGGAATGTCGAGCTTCATCGTGCGGGCGTTGGCTCCTTTTCCGATCAGAAGATCCAGATGATAGTCTTCCATCGCGGGGTAGAAGGCTTCCTCTACTGCGCGGGGGAGTCGGTGAATCTCGTCGACGAAGAGGACTTCCTTGTCGGTCAGCGTAGTGAGAAGGGCGGCGAGGTCACCCGCATGCGTGAGCGCGACGCCGGAAGTGGCACGAATCTTCACGCCGAGTTCATGGGCAATGACATGCGCAATGGTTGTTTTGCCTAGTCCAGGCGGACCATAGAAAATGGCATGATCTAAGGCTTCCTCACGTCCAAGTGCAGCCTGAATGCAGACACGAAGCTGTTCCTTGAGCCGGTATTGCCCAACGTATTCCGCGAATGTCTTCGGTCGGAGGGACGCCTCAAAGACCTGTTCGACGTCTTCTGATTCCGTGTTCATCGTGGGTTCGGTCATGCGTACCGTGGGTCGCTACTTTGCAAGCGCTTTCAGGGCCGCGTTGATTAAGTCTTGGAAATCGTGATGGTCGCTTCGGATGTTGGTGAGGATCTTCTTTGCCTCCGCCGGTTTGTATCCGAGATTGACGAGCGCTGAGTGTGCGTCGGTGAGTAGGGTATCATCTTCGTCCTGAGAAGGTATTGCTGGACGTTGGTCTGCGGTGATGAGCAACTCGACCTTGTCTTTGAGATCCAGCGCTAGGCGCCCAGCCGATTTTTTCCCAATCCCCGGAACCGACGACAGTTTCGTGATGTCGTTGTCGATGATTGCCGAGACGAGATCTGAGATGCGAAGTGTTGATAAGACGGCAAGTGCAGATTTTGGACCTACGCCTGACACGTCGAGTAAGAGCGTAAACGCCTGTTTCTCTTGAATCGAGAGAAAGCCATAGAGTTGTGCGGCGTCATTCTTTAGCGTGAGGTACGTGTTCAGCGTCACCGACAGCGGCGGTTCGGGAAGGTAAAAAAAGGTGCTGAGCGGTATCGATACCTCGAAGGCGATCCCGTGAATATTGACGACCGCACAGCCAGGGGTTTTCGAGAGGAGGGGGCCTGTCAATGATTCGATCATAGAATACCTAATGATCGTGATCTAGAGGCAGTGTCGAGTTCCCGCTTTCGCGGAATGTAGACCTCAGATTGCAGCGGTGACTTTTTCCATGATGTCGTCGGGGATGTCGTAGTTCGCATGCACCCTGACGACGTCGTCGTTATCGTCAATCTTATCGATGAGACGGAGTATCTGTTCCGCAGTTTTCTCGTCGACGGTGATGGTGTTGCTGGGTAGTGACGTAAGTTCGGCGTGTTCAATCTCAATGTTATGGTCCGCGATGGCGTGTTTGACGGCCTCAAAGTGCTCTGGTTCTGCCACCACCGTAAACGTATCGCCCTCTGTGCGAACGTCTTCGGCGCCCGCTTCGAGTGCGACGGTCATGAGCGTCTCTTCATCGACTTTAGCGCGGTCGGCAACGATGCATCCTCGTGTTTGAAACTGCCATGACACCGCACCGGCTTCCGCGAGCGTTCCTCCATGCTTATGAAAAACATGTCTGATGTCGGCCACTGTTCGGTTGCGGTTGTCTGTGGCAACCTCTACCAATACAGCGATACCATTTGGGCCATATCCTTCTAGGATAGACTCTTCGTAGACGACCCCAGGCAGTTCGCCCGTGCCCCGTTGAATGGCCTTCTTCAAGTTATCTGCGGGCATATTGGCTTCTTTGGACTTGGAGATCACCAGTCGGAGCCGAGGATTGGAATCCGGATCGCCCCCGCCCAATCGAGCGGCGATGGAGACTTCGCGAATGAGCCTGCTGAAGACTTTTCCGCGTTTCGAGTCGACCGCAGCTTTATGTCGTTTGGTCGTTGCCCAGTGTGAATGTCCGCCCATAAACCGGTCCTCCCGATATCGCGGAATTGTTAACACATGGTCCGTAGAGTGTCAATTCAGGTTTGCCGTGGTTTTGGACGCCGAAAACCCTGCCTGGATACATGTCATTTTCGAGGTGCGGCGTGCGCGTTTCTGTCCGTATTTCCACAAGATACGAGGCTGTCGAGTAATTGACATGACCTGTAAACCCTAATAAAATGTACGGATTTAGCGATACGACGTAACGTGACGGTTACGCCGTATGTGATGGTCAACACTATTGAGGTGATTGTGAGCTCTATGGCTGTGCTTCAGAACCCAGCGCGGGAACTTCAAGAATACCAATCTATTTCTCAAGAAGAGATC
>JAJDBL010000371.1 GCA_029261375.1 Nitrospirales bacterium | reverse complement strand
TATGAACGGAGACACGGTTGGTCCAGGATAAACGCCGTAAAATCCAACGGATCGGCGCCACCGAAATTGATGAACACTTTCTCGACCTCACTCGTCCATGCTCGGCGTGTGTCATAAAAGACGCGGTTGATGAGTGCATATTCTGGTCCGACCAAAAATCGACATTCGTCACGATCGCTTGGCTGTCCGTGATGACGATGAGGTCCATGTGCAATCACGAGGTCGCATGCGTAATGAGATTCCCATGCGTCGTCGATGCACACCACCACATTCCCCTGCTCCCGCCACGCCGTCACATCCTCCTGCGAATGCTCGATGCCATCAATCACGACAATCTGCCGCGCGAGTTGTTGCTGCAAAGCACGCATTTTACGATGCGTCATTGCCGTGCCTCGAATATGCGTTCGTTGAAGCAGACGGAAAAATTCGTCAGGCGCATTGTGATAAAGAAATTGTGACTCGACACGAGGCTGAAGCGCCGTCGCGAGATTAAGGCAGCGGTACAAATGTCCCAGACCTTTGGTTCGATTACCCGTCGTAAAAACATATGCCGTGGAATAGTCCCGTACCATTTTGTTTTTCTCCTGTTAGATTCGAAGATGATTCAAGTTGATGTACATTTGATGAAGATAATTGTTGGGGATCCGATCGTATGTAATAAACCCTGCGGCATCCGCAATGTTCCAGGAAAACCCTCCGGTCAACAGCAGGAAGAGCATTCGCGGATCAATGGTCATGCACAAACGCTTTTCGGGTTTCACGGCGTCATCAAAGGTCAATGCATACGGAGGATGCAGCGCGATTGTCGCTGTTTTTCCGTTCCCAAACGGAAATTGATACCACCAATCTAACGCGAGGTGCGCTCGCTCCAACATCCCTCGCAACCTCTCGTGTGCTAACTCGAACAAGCGTTCGAACTTCACCGACGGCGGCAGGTGAAGATGCTCGTGTCCATAGGCATTTTCGCCTGCGACCGTAGCGATGAATGCGTCACGTTCTCTCTTGTTGTCATAGAATTTGATGGCCTCATCAAGGGTATGTCCCGGACTGCTTCCAAGATCGAGCGTGTAGCCTGGCTTGAGTAGCACCGGAGCAAACGTATCCGTTTCGGTCATACGAGTCTTCAGATATTTATACGGCGCGTTCCCATTGTCCGCCCAGGACATCTCATACGTTTTCTTATGGTTGGCACCGGCAAGCACATGAGCAGGAGAGCAACACGCGAAACGCGCGGGTTGCAGCGCCTGCAGGCAATCAAGCATCGTATGGTGATAGGTCGTGAGAATCTGTTCCGCATGTGTCTGTTTTTCTGTGGAGTTGAGGTTTTGATAAAAGGAGGGATAACCAGATCCGCCAGATGGAGGAACAAGGGCCAATGAGAATTGATACCTCTTGAGATAGTCATACAACTCCGGATAGGGAGGATTATCATTGGCAAAATAGATCGTTTCTTTTCCGTGGTGAATCAACAACGACGAATCCAACATATGATTCAATTCATGGGCCGGATCCGCCTCGACTACCTCAAAGGCAAGTTCGGGATTGACACGCAACACCTCGCGAGGTTTGAGCGTCACCACGTCGGCAAATTGGAATCCATGATGATCGAGGAAATTCCCCACAAAGTT
This sequence comes from Nitrospirales bacterium, assembly GCA_029261375.1. Taxonomy (GTDB): domain Bacteria; phylum Nitrospirota; class Nitrospiria; order Nitrospirales; family UBA2166; genus UBA2166. The sequence continues at coordinate 1,754 of JAJDBL010000371.1, read as the reverse complement.
TGGTTTTTTCTCCATGAGAAGAACAGTTGCTGACCGATCCAGTTGAGCAATCGTCTGGGGACAGCAATGGTCTTCGTGAATATGCGAGATAAAGATGTAGTCCAGGCGGCCAACATCTTTCGCACTGATCACTGGAGGGGGAAACTGCCGCCATCCCCCACCGTAGATGGTGGTCCCAATCCACGGATCGGTGAGAATCCGAATGCCATTCATTTCAAAGACAAACGTCGAATCTGACACAAGTGTGACGTGCATGCTCATGAGATGCTCTCCATCATGTGGCTACTGACTCGAATACAGAATGAACGGAACACACGTCACCCAGGTCTGACGATATGTCCGGCGCATGCGTCGACGCGCTCGCACGATATGCTGGAACGGAAATGAGGCGACGTTCGTCACTCGACTGGCGCATCGCTTCGAGAACGAGCATGTCCTGAAGGCCTTCATGCAACGACACGGGTGATGGGGTGTTGTGTGCGATACAGGCAATAAACGCGCGCATCTCATCTAGATACATCTGATTGGGGTCACACTGTGCTGGAAACGACTGCCAATCGCCATCGCTATACACCAGCACCGCGGAGTCACCGAACTCCCAGTGGATCGTTCCTGTCTGGCCGATGATTTCGATCCGATATTGCGCATTGCGCTGGAGAAAATCCGCATACATATGCACCAGGACGCCAGACTCCAGTCCGAGATAGCCGGCAGCTACATCATCAGTATCAATTTCAAGGTCTCCAATCGTTCGTACAAGAAACTGAACCTCAGTACACTCGCCAAACAGCCAACGCACAGAATCAAGACTATGCACAACGTTGGTGAGCAGCACGCCGCCTCCCATTGACGCGCGCGCCGTATACTCATCCCGATAATCCATCTGGGGATGCCAATCCGGAAGATAATGACCTCCAGCGATGCGAACGCTGTAGACACGCCCAACAATGCCCTGTTCCAACAAATTCTTAATCGCAAGAAGGCTTGGATGGAAGCGATAGCACATCGCCATCATGGCAGTCAGATTGTTCTGTTCAACCAAAGCTGTAAGCGATGCGATCCCGGCCAGTGCGTGCGAGAGCGGTTTTTCAATAAGGAGGTGAACTCCGCAATTCGCAAGAACAGAGGCATGTTCGAGATGCAGATGGGTTGGGCTGCAAATTACTGCCGCAGTAACGTCCGGGTTCTGCACGATGGCCTCGTGAAGATCCAGATAGAAACTGATTCCCTTGCCGACACAGGGCGCTCGGAGATCTTCGTTAGGGTCGCACGCGATAATGTCGTCCACGCCTAATGCAATCAGATTGTCCAGATGTCGTCGCCCGATCGAACCGCACCCAACCACCATCACCTTCATCGCGTCCCCTCCAACAGGATGTTCAAAAAGCCCGCCAGCGGCGTTCTCGCTTCGCGCCGAGGCTCAACGTACAGAAGTACGATTCGCCTCATCGCTTGCTGCGGCCTTGCTGGTCGACCTTTTTGAACATCCTTCATCATACTGTCGTGATCTCATGATCAATTGTTTTTTGCTCGTATTACTTAGGGCGAAAGACGGTCTGTATCGGTTCCCCTTCAAGCAAAGTTGGCAAATTCGAGTCATTGATGCCTCGGCGCATGATAGAGAAAGCTTCTTCTGCGGCATCCAACGTCTTTGTGATGTCATCGTCAGTGTGGCTATAGGTCACAAATACCGGTCCGCCAAACAAGATTCCTCGCTTCACACACTCCTGCATAAAGAGACTCCTCATGATTGG
>JAJDBL010000370.1 GCA_029261375.1 Nitrospirales bacterium | reverse complement strand
GATTGCGGAACACCTGCCCCTTGGATGGTCAGCGCGACGACCCCAGAGGGAAACGACAGTGATTCCAGGCGAAAGCGGATCAACCACAACAGTTGTTTGTCATTTAAGGTCGGTGCGGCGGCTGCTAAGTGCTCCTGGCTTTCTTCCTTATTATCAAAGACAAGAGAAAATGTGAGCGACGCGAGGGCCTCATGCCGATCGGAGAGTTGACCCAATATCGACTGTAAGAGCGGGTCAATCGATGCTAGCAACCGTTCGCGGTCTGTCTCGACGTGATCAAATGTCACGTGTCGTACTGCCAGATCGATATGGGCTTGTGGTCGAAGTGGGGTCCATCCATCCCCTCGTGCGAGTCGATGCAATTCGTACGCTACAGGACCAAAGCGTTTACGAATGCCTGTGGAAGGAAGATCGATAAACCCGCCTAAGGTGTGAACCCCAAGCTTGAGCAGTGTGGCTTGAACGCTTAGATCAAATCGGAGGCGATGGATTGTGACGGTACGAAGACATGCGTGTTCGTGCTGTGTCGTATCAAAGACGATATTTCGATCATGTGCCTTTGCCGCGGCATAACTTCCAAATCGCGAAAACCCTACCGCGACAACCGATTGGAAACCACCATCACGAAGATCGTGTTGAATGGCGGTTGCCCACGCATCGAGCGAAGGGTACAGACCGCTTAATCCCGAGGCATCACACCAAAAGATTCCAGGTTCGTCTACGGACGGTTCGATGTTGGGAGTAAAACACCACAATCGGCGCGTAATGATCGCGCGCTCATCTTCAATCTCATTCTCTGAGACGACTCCAGCACGAAGCGATGTCGAGAGTGAAAGTCCTGTCGCATATCGCATTCCTGGAACAATACTGATTGCCGTGGCATGCTCATTGACCCATTGGATGATGCCATGCGGCGTATCACGATCGACAACCGCAACAGGATACGTTGCCCAGTCAGGATGACCTCGGAGAAGTATCTGTAATGGCAATGCCGGACAATCAACACAAGCCATCCGGTCCATGGCAAACCTCTGTGTCTCCCCAGCCAGGACCTCGGCGCTTATCTTTCACCACATGAATGGAACAGGTAAAACGATCAAAACTCGTCCGTGTTTTTGCGCTATGCCCGCGAAGTGAGACGAGCGACCCCAAGGATGGCGTCCATTCTCCTTTGCACGTGAGATACAACATCGCGGTGTGATGCTTCTTCGCCAGTCCCGCAAAACGGGTTTGGAATGGGAGCGGAAGCTCTACCTTCGACCCAAGGTCAAGGATAACGAGCGTAAACCCGCCCGAGCGAAGCAGGGCATCGGTAACACGGGAGGCTTGTTTTATCTCGGGAACATGAATGACGGGAAGGGCGTGAAGATCGATGCCCGAGGCCGCAAAATCAGGAGGGAAAAACGTTGACCCGCATCCCGCGACCCATGCCGATGGTTCTCCTCGTCGCTGCGCTTCGAGAATAAGCGCGGCTGTCGTCGTGAGGGTTGCGGTTTCTGCCGACCCAGACATTTCCACACATCGACCTGCGAGGGTATCGAGAGTCCAGCCAATGGAAGAGTCCGAATATGACTTCTGAAGCTGACTGGCGGTAGTAATACCATTGATTTGAGAGAGCACTCGTTTGCCAACCATCACTCACCGTAAGACAACCATGGTATATGCTATAGGGATTACGAACTCAAGAAAGGGCTTTAGACAAGGCGGACGACGAGGAAAACCGCAGGCGTACCTTAACGGTACGCTGAGGATTTTCCGAGGAGTCTAACGCAGTATAAAGACATTTATCGTGTTCGTATGGGTCAATGCAGCCCACCTTCGAGGAACCGCCTAACTTCAATCACTTTCCCTATGATGGAACAGCGCCCTGGAAATGGGACGATGGGTTTGAATTGTGGATTTGCAGGATGGAGTTCAATACGTTGCCGACGTATTTTTAGCGTTTTAATGGTGGCTTCATCATCAACCAGCGCGACGACAATATCGCCTGACTCTGCTGTTTGCTGAGACCGGACAACGGCAATGTCGCCAGGAAGGATTCCAGCACCGGTCATGCTTTCGCCACGTATCCGAAGACCAAAGATCCCTTCTGCTGTCCGTGTGCGCATCGGGATATGGCCTTCAATATGTTCAATGGCCGTACTCAGCGCACCTGCCTGAACCTGCCCAAGAACGGGAATCAACACCGGGGGTGGGCCGACCATCTCCCCTGCTGGAAGACAGTAGCCACGTGCTTTGCCTAATTGCTTGTCTAGACGGCCTTCGCTGACAAGACGTTCAAGATGCTCACGTGCTGTCTGAACGGCACGAAACCCCAAGGCCTCCTGCACCTCCCGTACGGTGGGAGGAAAGCCGCGCTCAAGCTGTTCGCGAACGAAACGATAGACACGCTCACGAGTCTCGCCTGCTGGGCTATACGGTGACATGGGCCCACCATACCAGACAAATGTCTTCATTTCAAGTGGGCTGTTGAAAAAGCATGCCCTGCGTCTTCCCGAAGGGGCCGCCAGCGGCGTTCTCGCTTCGCGACTCGGCTCAACGTACAGTAGTACGATTTGCCTCTCTCGCTTGCTGCGGCCTTTCCCTCGGGAAGACTCAGAACAGGACTGGACAACTGTTTTGAACTGCCTACAAAGAAAACCGCCTGCCATCTCAATATGAGGACAGGCGGTTTCTCAAAAGAAGCCGGATGAAATATGAGTATTACGCGTGCGAGTTTTTCCGACGTCTTGCATATCCAATGAGGCCAAGCATACCAGTGCTGAAGAGCAGCATTGTAGACGGTTCAGGGACTGCAGATGTCGAGATTTCTGCGGAAAAGATAGATCCATCCGCACGTGCGGAGAATGGACCGTCCGATCCTGTCGTCGGTTGCACACCGGTTGGATCAATCGCAAAGTCGATCGTCGAACCGATCGACACGTTCTGCGTAATGATGGCTTGCAGACCAGCCCCATCGTCATTCGCGATAAATTGGGTTACCACTTCGATGCCATCGACGAAAATGCGGCCGGTAATCCCGCCTCCACGCGGTTCGACTGTGTTTTCCTTACGGAGATCGAATGCGATGTCGATCAGACCAGTGACCTCGCTGACATACCGTCGGACAGCCCAGATGACTGAATCCTGACCAAGTCCAATCCCAGTGGGATGGCCTCCCTGTCCATTGAGGCTCAGAACATCATTGTTGTTCGCCCCCACCAGCCCATCTGATGCCTCCCACCGATTGGCGCCAATATCAAAATCATCAAGCTGCGTAAACTGCGTACCGTCATACCCATGTGCTCCTCCAGGCCCTTGGTTATACAAACCATAGAACCAACCATCTTGGCCCTGTGTATCTGAAAAGTCAGCGATAGAATCGGCAATAGGCAATGCCTGAGCTGACGTTCCAGCAATGGCCAAGCACAGAACACATATTCCAACAACCAGGAGTTGTTTCATCATGCCCATCCCCTCCGTTACAGTGTCACTCCATTCATTCTTGCAAAGCATAGTAATCTGCCCCCTCCCACAAAGCTAGGCTTCTGACGAAACCAATGGGACTGGCAAGGGTGATCGAATGTGAAGATCACGTTGCGGAAATGGAATTTCGATATCACGCTCACGAAACCGTCGCACAATCGCGCAGTTGATTCGCGACTGGACACCATACCTCCCCTCAGGGCTGGCAACCCACGCCCTCACGCGCATGTTCCACGAGGAATCCCCAAAACTTAGCAATAACACGTCGGGGGCAGGCTCTGGTAAAACATCGGGTTCGTCTTTCGCGATCTCCAGCAAGGTAGACATCACCGTATCGAGATTGGAGTCGTACGATACGCCTACATCAATCTCAAGGCGCGTTTTCGGATCTCCGTGCAACCAATTGACCACTGCCGACGAGATAAATTCTGAATTCGGCACGACGATGGCAACATTATTGAGACTTCGTATCGTGGTGGATCGAATATTGATTTCGATGACGTGTCCTTCCGTCCCTGCCACGGTGACACGATCACCAACACGAATGGTTTGCTCAAACAAGAGAATGATTCCTGAGATGAAATTTGACGTTAGGTTCTGGAATCCGAACCCAATCCCGACGGACAAGAAACCAAAGATCACCACCAATGAGCTGAGGTCGATCCCGATAAACTGAAAAGCTAGAAAGATCCCGACAAACCAGACTGCGTATTGTGTGATACGGATGACAGTGAACTGCGTTCCCTGCTGCAAGTTAAAACGAGGAAGCACCGTTGCGGCCATCATCCGAGCAAGAATTCGATTCACAAAAAGGAATCCCAGAAGGATTCCAAAAAAAATGATCAGAGATGACACGGTGACCGATGTCTGATTGATGCTAAAGAGAGGAATCTGGAACGTGTTGCCCACTCCACGAAGCATATCCCAAACGTTCATATACATGTCTCCCCTATCTGTGAGAGTGATGATCGTAAACACGGAGGAAGAAGCACTCTGGCTACCCTCTCCATCAATTGACGTTGCAGATTAGGCTAAGGGAACGATGGGATTAGGGCAAGAATGAAGTGGTGACTGGATCTTCGACGCCTGTGATGCGTGGAAGGCCTGAAGTAGTGAGCGACAACCTACGGCAAGGTCAAACCGAAGCGCCGAAAA
>JAJDBL010000369.1 GCA_029261375.1 Nitrospirales bacterium | reverse complement strand
CTCGGCCTGCTCGACGATGCAGACCGCCGCTGAGCCGCTACCGAGCACCCACTCCACTTCCACGCCTTCGTCGGCAATCCGCGCGGCCGCTTCTTCCACCCATTGGCGCGCAGCGGATCGGAGCGACTCGACGTGGTCGTCGGGAATCCGAACCGCGTAGCTGGCGAGGGAGGGAATCGGGTCCTCGAGTGCGTGAACGACGACCATACGAGCGGCGAACTGCTTGGCGAGGCCGATCGCAGCCGACAGAGCGCGATCGGAGTCCTTCGAGAAATCGATGGCGGCGATGATGGTGCGATACATGGATCCTCCTTGCCTGCGTGGTGGGGCGCCGGCTCCAGCTGGTGCGGATCGGTCGACGCGAGGCAACAAACGCTATGTGCAGGATCGGTGCCGGGCCCTGGGGATCGCCCTGGCGGTGTCGCTTCGTTCGAGGGATTCGAAGTGAGTCGAAATGACACTTATCGAGTCACGATGCCTCAGAAGTGCTGGAGATCAGGAGTCGAAGCTCCTCGAGCCAGCTGCTGACGTCGGTCGGGACGTTCGTCCCCCCGGACCCCGAGTAGCCAGCCACGACGAATTCTTCGAGGAGCGCGTAGGCCCGTTCGGCGTGCGGGCCGCTGGGATCGGTACGGATTGAGGCTTCCAGGTAGGTTTCGGTCTCGGAAATCCAGAACGATCGACCCACCCGGGACTCGATCACCCCGAGCAGATAGTAGGACTCGGCGCGTTGTTCGGTGTTCGGAGCGCTGGTTCGCACGAAGGTGTGGAGGATTCCCGAAGCGGCGAAGTAGCGGACGAGAGCGGAGCGCTCCTCGAGACTCATGGCGAAGCTCTCGCCCTCGCCCACCAGATGCCGCGCGCGGTCGAGGGGCGGGCCCGAATCCATGTCCACATCGAGGGCGGCCAGAGAGGCGATCCAGCTCTCGACTTCGCTGCGCACGCGTTTGCGGAGATCGCTGCGTTGCGAGAAGCGTTCGAGCGTCTTCCGCGGGCGCTCGTAGTCGCGCAGTACCCGGATGCAGAGCTCCAGGTAGTCGTCGAGCTGGCCTTCGAGGTCGAGCGACGTCGGGTCGCTCTCCGGCGACGCCATTAGAGCCTCGTAGCTGGCCGCGGCTTGTTCGAATTGCCGGGTCGCAACCAGCAGTCGCGCGCGCTCCTCGAGCGAGAGCTGAGACAGCGTCTCCGTATCGACGAACCGGTCGGCAAGCGTCGAGACGCGTTCCTGGGGAAGGCGGGAGTGACATGCGGCGCACGTCTGGGTGAGCTCGTGGAGCAGGAATCGCGACTCGCTGTAGCGGCCGGCCTGGAAGTTCTCGAGGATGGCGGTGGTGTCGCGGGCGAGGGATCGGCTGAGGAAGTCGAAGCCCGTTTCGCGTCCGCGGGCGTGATCTTCCAACGCCGCACCGCTGGCCTGGAGCCGCTTCAGGTCGACGAGGATCTGGTCGCGGTTCGACGGGTCTTCGAACTTCGAATCCTGCAGGCTCAGGGGCAGGACCTCGGAGATCGACGCGAAGATGCCACGCATGAGCGTCCGGGTCTCGGTCGGTTCCTCCTCGGGAAGCGCCCCGGTCGCGGTCGCGACGAGCACCGCCAGGCCGCCCAAGGTCCAGGCTGCGCGTCGGAAGTTTCGAAGCATCATCTTGTATCTCCTCATCGGGCGCGCCCGGCGCTCTGGCTCGCCAGCGTGCGCTCCACAAACCTCTCCACTGCCCGGCGTCATCTGGGCGTCCAATCCAACCTCTACAAGCAGCAAGCGTGCCAAGCGTGGTGGCCGCGCTGGCGACTCCATCGACTGTTCCGTCGCTACCGCGCAAGTCAATCGCCGGGTGCTGGAGGCAGCCCGGCGCCTTGCCTCTCGCATGTTCGTGGCGAAGTGCCACGAATGCATCCCCGCTGAGACCTGCTGCCCCGGTTTCCCGGTCGCCTGCCGCCCCGCGTGTCGATTCGTCCCAAGGTGTCGATGGCACCGATCGTGCATTCAATCGAGGCATCGACATTCTTACGAGGTGACGAATGACGGATCTGGCCGATCGTTTCAACGAGGAGCTCGACGCGTTGAGAAGGGTGCGCGACGAGCTGCGCGTGCAGGTGCATCTCGCTGCTGCCGAGGTCAAGGACCTGTGGGAACAGACAGAGCACCGTTTAGAGCGCGCGGAATCCCGGGTGAAGCGCCTGCGGGACACCTCGAAAGAGGAGCTGGAGGACGTCGGTGAGGCCACCCGCCTGTTGATCGACGAGATTGGCGAAGCCTATCGACGAATCCGCGACCATCTGTGAGACACGCCTGAGTCGAAGCAGGGCGTCGGCGGAGGACCCGTGTACGCGGAGCGACCATTCGCCGACTTGCCGTGGCCTTTCGTAGGCGGTCCGTGTCCAGCCGAGACCGACAGCGCCGTAATCATCACCACGACGCTCGCCGGCGATCGGGCGGCGGTGGTGAACATCGCGCCGCCCGGACACATGCGGGTCTGTACGTTCCGCTGTGCCTACTGCCAGATCCCGGCCGGCGAGCGCCACGGTCCCGGCATTCGCTGGCCGACAGCTGGCGATACCGAGAGCGCTCTCCGATCCAGGCTTCACGACGTGGACGCAATCGAGTCCGTCAGCATCGCGGGGCGCGGTGAGCCCACGCTGCATCCTCATTTCATCGCGATCGCCACCAGTATCGTGAGCGAGGTCGGCCGCCAGCGGCCCGGTGTTCCGGTGCATCTGATCACGAATGGATCCGGCTTTCTGCGAGCTGAAATCCTCCGGGCCTCG
>JAJDBL010000368.1 GCA_029261375.1 Nitrospirales bacterium | reverse complement strand
CCTCCAGCGACATCGGCGCTCGTGATGACGGGTTGATCCACTTCAATGGGATACTCCTCGACTTGATTCAACCTATTGTCGACACGAAGAAGCGCGGTATCCATGTCAGTGCCAGCGGGAAAACGCAGCTTAATACGCCCCCGTCCATCAAGACTTTCACTGAACATCTTCTCAAGCCCTTCAACCCCACGCAGTTGCTCCTCTTGCTCATCGATAATCTCGCGCTCGACTTCCTGAGGACTCGCACCAAACCAGTTGGTCTCAACGGTGATTTCCGGCTTCTCGACGTCGGGAGCAAGCTGTACTGGAAGACGAAGAATCGCGACAATGGCAAAGAGCGCGATGAAGAGGACCCACACGGTGACACTCACCGGGTTTCGAATGGCGAAATCAACAAGTTTCATGGATTGGAAGGGGGAAGGGAGGATTGAGGGATCATAACAATTGTCATTCCGGGCTTGATCTGGAATCTAGGTTGTCTAGCCTGGATTCCCGCACTTGCGGGAGCGACTCCGGATTTGCAGTCTAGACACTGAAGCGTCTCAGCAATGTGCCTGACGGCTGCTCCCTATTACTCCAGAATGGTAACGTGGGTCTTTGTATATAGACGTTCGTTTCCTTCAATCACCACGTCCATCCCATCATTGAGATCCCCGATCACCTCGACAGAGCCATCAACATGCTCTCCGGACTGCACAGAAATCTGTTTCGATTTTCCATCTTCAACGGCAATGACGAATTCACGCCCGCCGCGTAAAACGACCGCGTCCTTCGGCACGAGCATGGCCTCATAAGGTCGTCCGGCCGGAAATGTGATACGCGCAAACATGCCGCTTTTGATGTGAGTGTTAGGATTGGGAATATCGATTTTGACCGGGAAGGTTCTTGTGTCGGGATTCGCTTGCGCGACAATCGAGAACACCGTGCCGGTATATAAGACCTCAGGCAGCGCATCAAAGACGACTGAGACAGGACCACCCAGCTGAATCATGTTGACATACCGCTCTGGAAGCGGCACCTCAACTTGCACATGTGCCAAGTCAAGCATCTCCACGACCGGACCGCCTTCATTCACCCACTGCCCAACCTCTGTGTGCTCCTCCACGATCCAACCGTCGAACGGGGCCACAATCTTGGACATGCGAAGCTGATCCTGATATTCACGAATTTGTGATTCGAGTTGAAGAAGTCGCTCCCGAAGGGCACGCTCCTCTGCTTCGTCATCCTCAAACTGTTGACGAGAAGCGGTTCCTGATCGCAACAAGGTCCCCGTGCGATTCAGTTGGAACTTCGCCTTGCGGTATCGCGCGAGTCCCTCGCGTCGAATTGCCAGCGCTTCCTTCATTCGAATATCAATGGTGATGGTTCTAAGGCGCGCAAGTCCTTGCCCCTCTCGCACAAACTCGCCTTCGTTGTGCGGATACACCTCCACAAGCCCTTCAATTTCACTCGCAACGAGGCTCCGTCTTCTTGGTTCAGCCGTTCCGATGACCGTCACTGATTGTTGGATTTCCATCACGGTCACCTGCGCAACTTTGACCGGTGATGGGCCTCGCTCGCGGTGAGTGCCCGCAACTTCCTCCTGCTGACATCCTGGTAAGATCAACGCGAAGAGCAGCAGTCCGCCACAGAAGAACCCTGTATGTATTCTGAGGGTCATGAAGGCCATTATACTGACCTCAACGTGGAACAGTGTGTTCCACACGACACGTCAAGATCAAAACATTGAGTGAATGCAACACGCACAGCAGCAGCATCAGCGTATGGGCTCAGGACGAGAAAAATCGCGAGGAATGAGGGAACAAACAACGAACCTGACCCGAGGCAGAAAACAATGGGCCAGGGAAAGTCAAACGTTAGGTCTTAGATGAGGCGGAGCTAGAAGTCTCTTGTTCAGAAGCAGAAGCGTCGGTCGTAGTTCCAGGATCTTGATCGGCGGCTGAGCCGCTCGCGTTCACGTCAATCGCGGCGTCATCGTTGACTGACCGCTTAAACCCTTTGATGGCCTTGCCGAAGCCTTCACCAAGTTGGGGCAATTTCCCCGCGCCGAAAATGACCAAGACGATAAAGAGAATGAGAATAAGCTCAGTAAAACCCAAACTACCAAACATAGTAATCTCCCTGTGTGACTGGGGGGGAATAAATCAAATCGGCTGAAATTATAGGGCAGGATACCCATAAATGCAATAAACCCATGACACCTACCAATGCTTCAGACTCGCCTCCGTTAGCGTTGATCAGCTCACCTCAGGCCGTCACCCGCGAGAATCAGGTACGGGACGCTCCCGCCAATCCACCGAACACAACCTGGAACGCACAGCGCGTCTCTTCCACGACTTCGGGTGGATCATGATCCTCCGAGACACGTTCGAGCGTATAGAGGATCACCTCCTCAGTGAGCGACCCGTTGGGAAGAGCGTCGGTAACCCTTTTCACAAACTCCATTACATCACGCGTGCTACCCATGAGATTCATGACGAGCTCTGTCACGGGTATTTCCATCATCTCCCGCGTGACAGAAACAGGCCCATCAGCCCGAGACCGCTGTGCCCGAGACAACGCGTTCAGGTACGGACTTTCCTCACCATGCTCCTGTTGCACCTCACCAAAGACCTTGCGGATACGAACGGTGAGCGCCTCCAATTGTCGCGCCTTGGCTCGTATCTGAGGACTTTCAATATTATCGTCTTTGAGTCCGAGCAATTTCTCACTCAACGTGAGCAGTCCCGCCGACATGAACTCCACATAACCCTGAGTCAGTGGCTGTTGCCGCAACCCCGACGATCGCTGATGCCGTGCCTCAGCAAGATCGTGATGAGCAATAGGTGATTCTGGAGCGCTACACATCAGTTCCGCAAACTCATCCTCAGTCGTCGAATATAAGACACCGACCCCCTCTCGGACAGCCCTTGCCACACCTTGTAGCACACGACGTTTAAACTCGCCTATTGAAAGTTTGTATTGACGTGCCATCTTAAGGCGTGGAAGAACTGGGCATGCTGTTCAGTATATCGCTCAGGGTTCCGAAGTCGGGATCGAAACTTCGCTGAAGAAACCAGAGTAACGCGATGACCGCGATCACGATGGACCCGAGTCCTAAGACGAGACGTTGATAGAACCACG
>JAJDBL010000367.1 GCA_029261375.1 Nitrospirales bacterium | reverse complement strand
CACCGCCACCGCTACCGCCAGACTGTTGCCTTCCGACCCCAATCCGTCCCAAGAACCCACTCGAAAGCCGCGTTCCCGTTCCATTGACCTCCGGCCGAGTCTGAATATCCATAATCGCTTGGCCAAGATCGGTTGTTGCGGTCTTGAGGGTAAGGGTGATGACCTCGCCTGCCGAACTGAGAAACTCTATGGGCGTCATCCCGTGTAACCCATTCAGCGCCCCATCAGAAAAATCATCCGCGATCGCGTGCACCAAGAGGATGGGATCGACGACGCTCGGCTCCTCTGCGTCAAGGTTACTTAACTGATTGGCCAACTCTGAAAACCCGGCTAAGACAAGGGCGTATTGCGCAGACTCACCTTCAGAAACCATGGAGAGATCGGCAGGAAAGGTGTCGATAATGTCATCGATCCCATACCGCTCCCCGACGTTCAAATTGACCTCGTTGACTTGAGCTTGCGTGGGAGAGGTTGTGCCCGTGAGTGCGAGGACCCGCGTCGAGGCAATATGCGTAAGCGGGGTCACCACAACATTCCGAATCACGGTCGGCGCAGTCGGAAGGATTGCTTGAAGCGTTTGGCCGGAGAGAAAGGGTCGACGCTGTCCAGTGGCCTCATCCTGATATGTCGCTCCATCCCCACCGAGCACTTCGATCAAGATGGGGGTGTCCAATCCTACAGGCATCGCGATGGTGTATGCCCCACGCACATCGGTCGTTGCCGTGCCCAGCAGGCACGTAGGAACTCCCCCGTCAATTGCCTCACGTTGCACGGTATCCGGCGGACACGCCACGAGGTTTCCCATAACAAAACTGTAGGCGTGGACCTCCGCTCCCCCGATCGGACCTTTCGCAACCATACCCGTGACCGCCGCAGCCGTATTCGAATCCGCGAACACATACCTCGCCGCCTCAGTCGTCACGTTCCCGTCGCGATCGAGAGCCGTGAACGTAACGATGTTCTCCCCAGGCATGAGGGTTCGTGATGGACACGTAAACGATTCGCCCTCTATCGCGGCCAGTTCGTCATTGCAGCGAAGCTCCTGAAGCTGCGCTTCGATGACTGTCCCCGTTAACGTCTGTTCCGCAACCCTGACGGCGGTACCCGGGACAGGAAGCGTCACCGAAACCATCGGCGCGTTACTATCCGTGCGTGCGAGCAGGTCCACCTCATGGTCAACGCGATGCTTCGCTTGATCCTTGACCTTCAGCCGTAACGGAATCGTGCCGGGCTCCGCGATGTCCACGTCGATCTCGATGGTGAAGATACCATCGGACGCTATCTCATCAGCTCCCAGGCCGTCGTCAAGCAACTTTCCAAGCTTCGCCACGCGGTCCGATTTTCCAGGGGACTTCAACTGTTCCAACTTGACACTCTTCAGGTCGCCATCTGGATCATCCACCGCCGCCGATATGATGACGGTCTTCATTCCTGGAGTCGCAGACAGGACTGCGGGATTCACCGTGATCTCGCGAATCGTTGCCGCGTCCTCAACCTCCAACACCGATACGATGGCACCCCGCTTCGTCTTGTTCTTGGCTTCGTCCTTGGCCTTAATCTGCACTGCGATCCGTTGCGCAATCGCCGTATCAAGTTGCATCTCGCCAGTCCATCGGCCAGTCTCATCCGGCTCCAAAGCCAGCTTGATCTTGGTGCCATCTTTCAGCCGAGCGACCGCCGTCACCTTCTTCAGATCCTCATCCACGTCAAATGCTCTGACCGCCACGGTGACCGTTTGCTCGCCACTGTTTTGCGCTAGGACCGTCGGGGTCACATGCACATCGGTCAGCACAGGAGACGCGGCAAGCGCTAGGCTACTGATCGCACTGCCAACCAACGAGGCGAGAAGGCTAACGATTCGCTGAGGATACTTTGCAGAGATGACACCACCCCCCTAAGTTCAACCTGTCGCCAGTTGAACTGCTAAGCCGATGCCCTAGTCACACCAAACAGTACGTACGTTCGGTCTTGGTGTATGGTGAATCTGATAGTGCGTGGAAACCACGCTGACAAAAAATGTGGGACCCCAGTCCCTGCCCCACGGTCTCCGAATAGGTTGAGAAAGTCAGACACTCTGTGGCCTATATCACCCGATGTAGAAGTCCTATTAAAAATACTCCTAATTCCTCCGATCGTCCATTAATTTAGATCCCAGTCCGACGATCGATCAGCTCTCGGTGAGTGGGCGGACAACACAAAGTAGGGACACCTACAATTTTGACTCTGCATCCGGGTATTAGCGGCTCTCTCGACGGAGAACGTAAGATGCGCGACAACCGCGTGTTACAATGTTTTCCCGATTTTCCTTTCGGAACTCCCTACCTAATTGAGGATGGTGATACGAACGATGCAAATGGGGTCAACCGTATAAATGTTTGATTTTTTCGCCTACGAATTCATGCAACGTGCACTGGTCACGGCGATGCTCGTGGGTGGCGTGTGTTCCTGGCTCGGAGTCTTTGTGGTCCTCCGCGGGTTAGCCTTTATCGGCGCCGGAACAGCGCATGCCGCATTTGCGGGGGTGGCCCTCGCCTACCTACTCCAGCTTCCGCCATTGCTCGTTGCGATCGCATGCGGAGTCCTCACGGCATGGGCAGCAGGATTGTTGGAGGAAAAAGGTCGCATGAAGCTCGATGTCTCCATCGGCATCTTGTTTACCAGTACGATGGCATTAGCCATTCTCTTTATCGGGCTCATGAAAACCTATAACGCAGAAGTCTATGGCTATTTGTTCGGAAGCATCCTGTCCGTCACAACTGCGGAGCTGAAGATTATCGTGCTCTTGAGCGTCGTGGTGGTGGGAACATTACTGGCGTTCTCCAAGGAACTGTATTTTATCGCCTTCGATCAAGAGATGGCGGAAGCCTCCGGCATCCCGGCACGTCCCATCTTCTTTCTGTTACTCACCCTCATCGCCGTCACGGTTGTGCTGTCGTTGAAAGCCATCGGTGCTGTATTGGTGTTTGCCATGTTGCTGATTCCGGCATCAACCGCCTATCAGCTGACACACAGTCTCAGCCGCATGACCTGGATCTCCATTACCATAGGCATCACCACCTCAATTGCTGGGGTCCTTCTCTCATACTGGTTTGACCTTCCCTCCGGTCCAACGACAGTGCTCCTCCAAACTGCGCTCTTCTTTGTCGCTTTAGTCCTGCCACAACGACACACACCTCGCCCAGCCACCAGCTAACTCCCCACGCCTATCTTGATTGCCCAGGTCGACGCGAGAACTCCAGTGTCGCGCGCTGTTGCACCCAGGGGGAACTCCCGCTAAGACCGCAGAAAGCTGTGATTTTATCTCACCCTACTCCCGTCTCCGGTCATCCTAAGCCCATTCACAAAGTGTACCCTGAACGAAGTTGAACGGATCCAGAATGACAAACTAGAAACCAGGTCTCGATTCATGATTCTGAGAAGAGGGCCGTAAGTGTAGGGGCCAATACATGAACATTGTGAGGATAGGGGTAACGACCTATCACTCGCGCGCAGGCATATTGAGAGAGATTCTAGATAAACAAAGAGGTTTCCGCATCAAAGGTCGTGCGGAGGATTGCGGGAAGGCCTAAGACCTCGTCGACAAGCGCCGTCAACTTATTGTGATCGACGCCCATGTACTCCAAACCGGCGCTACACGCCACAAGACGAAACGTCCCCACCTGTCGTGCGTCGTCGAACATCTGAGTGATAGTCGGAATCTGTTTTTCCTTCAACAGCCGTGTGACCTCCTCGGAATGTTCGTCGTACTCCGGCGGAAAGTCGACCGTGTCAAGTTTTCCCAGCGCGAGTTTCTTGATTGCCCAGAACATGAGGATCACGTGGACTTCTCGTCCAAGTGCAGCGGCAGTGAGTCCAAGGGTTCCGACTTGGTGCAGCTTGTCGTACGTGGCGCCGTGCGCGAAGATGACAAACTTTTTGTTGGGTTCTGACATGATTGATACGTTCCTACTGTCCAACGTGTCGTCCGGGGGGATAACGAAGGCCCAGGTTGGGAAAATCTCCCTTCGCTTCGCACCCCTTGTCTAGAGGGGGGATCTAAACTAGCCTGCCCCTTTGTCCGTCGACGCCTGACGCGTTGATCCTAACTTCATGCGAAT
>JAJDBL010000366.1 GCA_029261375.1 Nitrospirales bacterium | reverse complement strand
CTGGATACGGGTCATTGCCTCCATGATCGATTCTATACTGTTCATGCTACTCATCATTCCACTCATGATGTGGATATATGGAACGGATAAGCTTCTCTCCGGTCAGACAGGCGGCGGAGTGTTGGAAATTCTCATCACATCGGTGATGCCGGCCATCGTCGTCATGATCTTTTGGGCGTATCGCGCGGCAACCCCAGGAAAGATCATCCTACACCTGAAGATCGCAGACGCAAGAACGGGTGAAGCCCCTTCAACGGGCCAAGTGATTGGACGCTATTTCGCGTACTTCGCAGCAATCATCCCATTCCTGCTCGGCTTTCTCTGGGTCGCATTCGATAGACGAAAGCAGGGTTGGCACGACAAACTGGCCGGGACACTTGTCGTCCGAACCTAAGAAACTGAGCCGCTCTGCGAGAGATTGTAGATTCTACATCTTGTTCTGCACTTCATAATTCCGGCACTTGTTGCGAAACTAGCGTTCGCCAAGAACTGGCGTATCAGCTATCTCATCATGATGTCCACGATGCTCGTGGATCTCGATCATCTTCTAGCCAGTCCGATCTATGACCCAAGCCGATGTAGTATTGGGTTTCACCCACTCCACGAGCCACTGGCAATTGTCGTTTACGGAATCCTATGCTTTGTCCCAAGGCTGCAACTTATCGGGATTGGGCTCATCATCCACATGAGCCTAGATTCTGTCGATTGCTTCATGACTACTGATGTGTGGTATGTACAATGAGACGCAATGCTGCCACCAACCCCGCATCTAGACGAGGACGGGACTGAGACAACAGAAGACATGAACGGACTTCCGGTCACGCCACCAGTGTTTCCCCTCACACCAGCGCAGTTTCGCACCGCCGTACATACTGGACATGGACGTGCCATGCGTCACATTCTCGAATACGGTGTGTCCGGACTCGACGAAATACTCATCTCCACAGCCATGTTCTGCCCAGTATATGACGCTCAAGTTGAAGACGAACGCGCAGCCTGGCTCGTGGAAATGATGTCTCATGCTCACCTCAATCTCAAGGCATTTGAGACGATCAAAGACGCGCTACATATCGAGCCGTCGGTAGAAAACTACTGGGATCGGGAGCACCGATGTTCGGTCATCATGGAACTTGCCAAACACGCTGTCGCGGGCGCACGCGACCTCCTCTACGCAATGTTTACCCAGTCGGCTGTCACAAGCTCTCTGGCTGACCAAGATCAACCCGACGACCTTGTAGGAGTGGACCAGATCGTAGAACTTGACGGGATCAACGGACTACTATTTATCGCGCGCAAGTTAGGGCAGTGCGAAACACAAGATCCAACACTGTTCGTCGATCACGCACTGCTCGACGCTTTCGATCAGCGCGAAGGCTCTCCGATCGCACGCGAAATCCTTGAGAAGGCCGCGAAAGATGATGTTGACATCCAACGATTTCTTTTGGCACTCGGCAGTCCGGATGATGACGACGAGGAGGAAGCAGTGCTTACAGGGGGAGGAACGTACGAGCAACGGATGGGGAGGATCACCGCACACGACGTCATTGCACACGTTCGAAAAGACCCCGACCACGGATGCATCTGGCTGAGAGAATGGGGTCTCCAGGCAGATGAGAACGCACGCTTGACTGTGTTCGCCGCACTGTTGGACGAAACCTCGCCGCTAAGACTCGCGTGCTTTTTACGCGCCTTTTCAGCCACTGGACCTCCATACTTTTCCGCACGGCTCATCCCCTGGATCGATGTGATGGAAGATGAGGTGGGATTCGTCGCTACCCAGGTACTGGCACATGTTTCCGACCCAAACCTCCGTGACATCGCCATCAGCCGACTGACACAAGCGGAGCCAGACATAAATTTCATTCCCTTGCTGACTCGCAGCTATCTGGAGGGTGATCATGAAATCATCGAGAATGCATTATGCATGATCGACGATGTGGATGAGCGTCACGCACTACTTTATGATGTCCTGGACCTCTTCGAGGTGAACCGAGTTGTGGGCGCAGCTGGATCTCTCATATATGTATATGAGTATACGCCCTGCACCAATTGCCGGCTCCGAGCACTGGAATTGCTTACAACACTTGAGAGATTGCCTGATTGGATTGCTGAGGAATCAAAGCTCGATGCCAGTGAAGAGACTAGAACGTTCATGACACAAAACAGTACACGACATCATGAGACCATATAACTCGGCAACGCCTCAAGAAACGTGAACGGCAACACCCCCCCATGCCCACTGTGCACGTCCGAAACTGCCATCACAATCCATTCAGACAAAGACCGTGAGTATCTCCAATGCCAAACCTGTCAATTGCTCTTCGTTCCCACCAAATATTTTCTGTCGTTGGAACAAGAAAAGGCCCGTTACGATACCCATCAGAACAGTCCCAACGACCCCAGATATCGAGCATTCCTGAACCGACTCTTCATCCCCTTGGAAAAGCGGTTAGCGCCAGCGAGCCGCGGCCTTGATTTTGGTTCTGGTCCAGGTCCAACGCTCTCCGTGATGTTTGAAGAAGCTGGGCATCCCATGGCAATCTATGATCATTTCTACGCACCGACTACTGAGGTGCTAGGCACAGAATACGATTTCATCACCGCCACTGAGGTCATCGAACACCTTCATCATCCGAGGCAGGAGCTAGACCGTTTGTGGACAATACTGAAGCCAGGCGGGGTTCTGGGGATCATGACACAGCTTGCGCCGAATCATGATGCGTTTGCGCAGTGGTACTATACGCGCGACCCAACGCATGTGTGTTTTTTCCGCCGCGCAACCTTTGAATGGCTAGCTGTGCAATGGGAAGCCGCGTTGACGTTCGAACTAAATGACGTAATGGTACTGGAGAAGAAGAGTGCGGTGTGTCCCTTCATCAGGGAGCCTGTAGATCAAAGTACGGATTAACGAGTAATACGTCTATTTCAGGCAATGACCAGCTGGGAGAGCGCCTCATGTTCACTATCGAAGATAGGGATCATCTTAGAAATCAGTGCCTGTGTGAGCCCTCTACGCACATTCTCCTGAGGCTGGAGAAGACAGAAGTTTCTGTTCGTTTTCTTAAAGTCTTGATACGTCAGAACAAGTGCTCCTAACGCGAATGAATCCATGAACGATACGCCTTCCAGATTCACGATGAGGGATTGAGATCCCATCTTCCTCACCGTCTCAATGGCTTGGGCATACATCTGACGTGCGCTAAAATTG
>JAJDBL010000365.1 GCA_029261375.1 Nitrospirales bacterium | reverse complement strand
GTGCTGCTACCAATTTGAGCACCTTCACTGAGCTGCACATCGCGCGCGCTGACCAGGATGTTCCCCGCATCCCCTGCGTCGGCGCTCTCCCCAAGCGCGTTGGAAAATATACCGCTTCGGAGGGAGAAATCAGCACTCGTTCCCGAGAGCGTGATGGTCTCAGTTGCGGAGATGGATACCGTACCTCCAGCCCCAGGGCCAAACGTGGTACTGCTCAGTTGTGCGCCTTCTGTCACCAACACATTGCCGGACTGGATCGCAATGTTTCCGGCATGCCCCGCTTGCGGACTGTCCCCACGTGCCCGCGCGAAAATCCCACTTGGCGTTGATTGCTGAAGCATGGTGTTGGTTCCAGAAACGGTGAGGGAGTCTGAGGTTGTCATGGATACGGTTCCACCCTGTCCGGGGCCAAAGGTGGTACTGCTAATAATTGCCCCGTCCGATACTGTGACGTGCCGTGCATTGATCGCGATATTTCCCGCATTTCCTTGCGCTTGGGTGTTGGCAAATACGCCACTTGGCACGGCTCCGTCTGTGCTTGTTCCGGAAATCATGACGGTGTCTGTTGCGGCGATAGAGATGAATCCTCCTTGCCCTTCACCGAGTGCGTCACTGGCAATTCCCGCGCCGTCTTGCAATGTGAGGGTGTCAACGTTGATGTCTATTTTCCCAGGGGTTCCGGTCCCCCGCGTATCAGCGAGGAGGAGTGAGGCGCTCATGACAAACATGCCCCCGCGGATGGCGAGTGTTCCAGCACTCTCTCCACTGACGTCAATGAACGTACCGTTAGATAAAAGGATGCCACCAGTCCCTTGATTGGTCAGGGTAATATTTCCGCCTGGGGCGATGAGAGCCGCACTTCCCAGTGCGCCATCACCGGAAACCGCAATGTTTCCAGCGTGAAGCTCGAGGGTGTTTCCAGCTAGAACTTCCAGCCTACTCTGATCGATCTGGATTCCAGAAGGATTTCCATTGAGAAATCCAAAGGCCTCGGGAGGAGCCATGCTCAACGTGCTCGTACTGGAGAAATCCGCATGAAACTCCGTGCCGTCTTCCATGCGCAGGAAATCGGCGGTGCTGACGTGAAACGACCCGCTGACATTCAAGTTGGCATTTGGCCCGAACATGACACCGGCTGGATTGAGGAGATAGAGATTCGCGCCGGTGATCGCGGAGTGGACGGTTCCGTCGATCATCGATTGCTGAAGGCCGGATTGCAGGCCTGTGACGCGGCCAAGAATGTTCGCAATGGAACTCGGACCGTTGAAGCTTGCAGTGTCGCCGGTTCCCACCGTGAACCGATCAAAACTATGGAATTGATTGCTGCCCCGGATCGTCCCTCCTTGAATATCAAAGACTGCTCCGTTTCGAGACACGCTGGTTCCAAGTGTTCCGTCAGGTGAGATTACGGATGTGACTTGTGCCTCGGTTTTCCCGAGCAACGCGAGATGGAGAAGTATGATACCGCACGCAATCGTGCTGATCAGAGATGAACTCGACTGTAGCCAAGGGGAGCGCGTGGATCTGAGCATGTGGCTAGCGAGACACGATGGTACGTCGTCCAGCATCAGGATCGACGCTGAGCACCGCACGTAAAACTTGGTCTGTCACAATCAGCATGTCATTGGACTGCGCCACGATGTCTGTCAGTGAGAGAAACGGAACCCCGCGACCTGTTTCCCGATCGGAGATGGTGGTGGTACGACCGGTTTCCTGGTCGACACGAAACAAGCCTCTTGCATCGGCAACGAATGGAGTTCCATCAAGGGCGATTGTGACAGCTCTGGGGTCGCGGACATCCGCGACAACCGTACGATCACCGGTTAGCACCTCGACACGAATGAGGGCATCCATCCCTGCATCGAGAATGAACAGCGTATTTCTCTGTCCTTGTGCCATGGAGATTGGATGGCTAAAGAGCGGCCCAGTTCCAATTCGCTGCACACAATCGCTGTCGACACATCCGGAGATAATCGTGCGATCTCCAGTCGCGGGATCAATGGCGAATGCGGCGTTCACGCCGCGTGTGGCGACGAACAGCGTTCCGGCCTGGCCGGTGGTGATGGCCGTTGGGGTGTCCATCTGGGGACCGTTTCCAGTTTGTGTTGAGCAAGGTGACCCACGGCAGCCGGAAATGATGCGTCGATCCCCGAATTGAGAATCGACCTGAATCACGGCATCGAGCGATTCATCCAACACGAGAAGTTGTTGTTCCGCGTTGATCGTGATTGCGATAGGAGCGGAGAGAGGGGGACCGTCTCCGATTTGTTCAGTGCATCGGAAATCGCGACAGCCGGAAATTTTCGTACGATCGCCTGTTCGCGCGTCTACCTGGATTAATGACCCGAAATCAGCATCTGCCACGACAAACGTTTGTGTTCCGACCTGCGCAATCCCGCTCGGACGGCTCAACGGTGGACCGCCGTGGCGAAGACCGAAAAACGCGTTGCGATTCCCTGTGCTTGTGTTTACCAGCAGGATGTCGCCTCGAGATTGATCGGCGACGATGATTGAGCCGTTCTCCCGGAAGGTGAGCGATGTCGGAAATCCCAATGCTTGCCCGGTTCCAGCCTGCTCGATACATTCGCCATCAAGACATCCGGTCACCACTGCGCGGTTTCCAGTTTGTGGATCGATACTGATCATGCCGCGCCGACGGGTATCGGTAACCATAAGTTCGCCACTTGGTCCAATCGCGATGGAGCGACGCCCAGCGAATGGCGGTCCTTCGCCAATGCGAGTTGAACAGGTGGCATCGAGACAGCCGGAAATTACAGTACGATTGCCGGTTTCAGGATCGACACGAACTACCGACTGTATCGCCGGACGGTCATAGATCACGATGAAGGCGCCGTCAACGTCTGTCGCGATTGCCTGTGGGTGTTCAAAGACAGGACCATTTCCTACGACGTCAGTGCAGCCGGCATCGACGCAGCCCGTGATCACGGTACGATCGCCGGTGATCTCGTCGACACGAATCACCCGCTCGAAGTCTGTCGCTACGATACTTTGATTTGCCGCGATGCTCAGCTCGATGCCGGTGCTCGAGTCGATCGAGGGACCTTCCCCGCGTCGTGCAGTACATTCTTCATCGATGCACCCCGCGATGATGGTACGCTCTCCTGTCGACGTGTCCACACGAACGAGTGCAGATAGTCGACGATCCGCAACGACGAGGCTTCCGTCGTCTTCGATGGTCATGGCCATTGGCAAACTCAGTCGAGGCCCGGCTCCAACTTGGAGGTCGCACGTCAGGCTCTGACAGCCCGACGCGATAGTCCCTTGTCGTGTATCCGGATCGATCTTCACAATGGTGCGAAGTGCACCGTCCAGCACGAACACATCACCGTCCGCGTTTAACGCGATCCCAGTTGGGATACCGAATGATTGGATGCTGAATCGAATTGGTGCGAGAATCCCATCGGCGATAGCTTGTACCGTACTGAGCGATGCATCGCCGATCTCAAAATCGATCAAAGCGAATCCGCTCGCATCGGTGACGACGGTGATCGACTGTAGTCTGGTGTCGGATGTGACCTGTTCGGGAAGACGCGGATTTGTTTCGTCATCTTCACGGATGGATCCTGCATCAGCCGTTTGTACGATCGTTCCGTCTCCTGCATCGACGCTGAAGGTCACAGGCCAGTTCGGAACACCAACTTCTGGAGCGACCTGACTTACGACGCGTGTTCGGAGAACAATGATCTCGCCGGAGTCACCTTCCCACTCAGTCTGATCCGACACGATGGCGGTTGGCGTTTCGGCCGCGTCGGTAATCACAATCGTGGTGGTGAGTTTTTCCGCCTTTTCTTTTTCAACATCCTTCGCTTTGATTTTGACTGAGAGCGTTTGCCCCGTCGTCGTGTCGATTTCGACTTGTCCTGTGAAGTTTCCACCACCAGCATCAACCAACGTGGTTTTCACTTTCGACTTGTCATCAAACTTCACCGTGACCTTCGTCTTCTCGGAATCGAGGTCTCCGTCGGGATCGGTAGCGGTCACCGAAATGTTTATGGTCTGAGGGCCACTTCCGAGCGTAAGAATCGTAGGTTCAATGACGAGATCGCTCAGAAGGGGTGGAGAAGCTAGCACAGAGTTTGGTGTCACTACGACGAATAGGTAAAGCAAAATTCCTATGAATGTGTGTATCGAGTTCACGTATGGCCCTTTTCAGAGGAGTTGTGAGTTCACAGGGTTAAGGTAGGCCTGCCCAACTATCGTAATAGGTACACGATAAATATAGAGATCCATATAACAAGAAACACCCGTGGTAAAACGATCGCGACAATACCATTTGGACGCAATGCATGAGATTTGCTCAGTGCCCCTTGTACGAGCGCTTCTATATAGTCATCTCCATGGTTTTTTCTATAACTTGCCGTAAGTGTAGCAACTACTTTTTTGTTTTGATGGGAGACTACAATCCAGCTGACGATTACGATGATACCAAGACTGGAAATGAGTACCGGAATAATTCTGTCTTGCGATAGACCTACTGCGGTGAGTAACAAACCGCTGGTGACTAAGAACAACGTCGTGCGAGAATTTAGTAGATCATCTTCACGCACAATCCTGGCTCTGTAACTCTGTGCGTCTGGGCGAGAGTCATCGCCTTGATGTGCCCCTTCATGAAACTCTTTGGCCGTCATCGTTAGAACGATATCGTCTCGTTGTAAGGCGAATGATCAGTCGACTTCTTAGCGCGGGATGATTGAATAAGTCTAGCGGAATTTTGGGGGTAGAGCTATAAACTGTGAACGTTCTTTTGCTGCGCACCTTGAAGGAAGGGAATTCTCTGGTCAGGTCAAAAAAGGATTCCTTTCAGTCTTCAAATGAGTCCGGGATCTTTGATTGCGCCATTTCGTAGTGTGTTTGGCAGAGCCAGAGAAAGTCACCAGTGGGGATTGGAACGCGTTTTAGACCTAAACGTTCATGGTGAGGATCGTGATCTCGGAGAAAGGAATGAAGGGCAAGAATAGCTGCTCGTTCCGAGCCATCCAATATAGCATCTCACTGCGGAGTAGCGTATCGGATAGCTCTAATCGTGAATCCTTGAGAGTGAGACCAGCGTGTTTCATAAATGCGAGTTGATTGTTAATCCCTGCTTCATCTAAGGTCCCTGGACCAAATAATACGTTTATAGTTGGTCCGGCGACGGGAAGTATTGTTCGTAATATTCCTGCCGTCAGATTCGCATAAGGTGCGATTCGTACTACCCAGTCTGATGTGACACGGTGTTCATAGATGCCTACTCCCTGTTCATAAACCGGGTGCTCACATCCTTCCGCTTCACACCACAGGTGGAGCCGATATGACTTTGTTGCCAAGTCCCATTTTCCGTCGACAGGTTCAATCGAGAAGAGTCGCGGTCCATCTTTTGACTCAATCGCGATCGCATTGAGGATAGCTATCACGGAGTTAGCGACCTGACTCTTCTGTTCTGCGAACCCTCGTTCCATAGTCTGTTCTAACCGCTGTAATGACTCGCGAATCTCCTCTTTTTCAAATCCGTAGAGTAATTCCACGATATTCTGTTTATTTCGACAGACCTGGCACCGAATGGTCTTGTCTCCCTCTTCCAGGAACTGACGCAGTGCTGAAACGTTAAAGCGTCCCTCACATGCCTGGTTGTTTGCAGGTTCACGACAAGGTACGGCAAAGAAATATCGATTCTCCATGCCAGGCCAGTTGTCCGTGATTAGCTTCTCGAGGATTTTTTTCAGTCGGTCGAGGAAGAATTCTGGCCACACTGCTTCAACATGGAGATGTAACTCACGGTCTAGAAGCTCGAGGAGTGCAGTGCCATGAGTGGGATATTTCAGAAACATTCCTCGCTGCCAATGTAGGTTTTTCGTATATCCTTCTATTGATTGCTGAACGTTATATTGATGCGTCCGTACAACCATCCACGGCACTAGGCCCGGAGGTATATCATCCATAATGCATACCATGGCGAGGCGACGGTGGCCTGGCTTAGGTGTTTCTTGTGGTAGCCACGGTAGTGGGGGACGTATCTGCGGAACATGTTGCGCGATCAGGCTGGCCTTTTGATTATCCAGGCGATACGACACATCAAATTTTTCCATTAGGCGGAGGAAGAAAGAATAGAGCCTTGGCTCGAACCTAGTTTTACCGTCAGAAGGATGCTCCCACCATACGTCCTTTAAGCGACTATCCGGAAGGATCCCGTCGTTTTCTTCTGTGAAGCGATCTGCCAACACAAACCCAATTGCTTTCGTTAGCCACTCTGGCTGTAAAATTACGTCGCGCTCGAGCTGCTCATCAGCCGCGTAGTACACGGTATATCCCAAATCATGCATGAGCGTCGCGAGTGTCTTAGTGGCAGCTCTAACAAGTCCATGGGACTCACAGATCTCCGAAAACCTTGCGTAGCTAATCTGAGGTTCCGGGAGTTTCAACAATTCATCGCGAGCCTTTCTCCAATGGCGATTGATAGACATA
>JAJDBL010000364.1 GCA_029261375.1 Nitrospirales bacterium | reverse complement strand
CCGCCGTCGGCACCTCTCGCGGCGATCTGCACCAGATAGTCCGAAGCAGCAGACGGAACGGTAAATGGAAAAGCGCCCTGGGTAGAAAACGTCTGATCGACAAAGCTCGTGCACACCTGAGCGGCAGCGGAGTGCGAAATGAGTATCGACAGAGTAAGCGTCGTCAGGCAGCCAACAAATCGCCTGGTCGTGAAGTCGGAGAGTACACGCATGGGATCGTTCACTTAAGTGGAGAATGGCTGGAGGCAGGGGAGACCTCGTCGTCCGCAGACGAGTTAGATTCCCTGTGTGCGTCTGCATCGCCCGTCTCCTTCCCCTCCGCCTCATCACTTTGCAGGCGAAGAAATTCGATATCCTGCTTCAGCTCGTCCGACGGTTCGCGGACATCCGGCTCGGCTTTTCGTTTCGCGCCACGGGGCCGGGATTGCCTTTTCATGCCGGTCGGGATCAAGGGTGAATGAACGACGATGCCGCTGAAAACATCGCTCGTCCTCGGGGAAATGTGTTTGTTGAGAGGTTGCAGTCTGTTGTCTCAGGGATGCGTGCAACCTGATGTCAACACTTTGCAACCTGACGTCAACTGGATCTCAATCCACGTGCATGGATTCATCCTCGCCGCCCGGATCTCCCGGAGTTGATTCCGAGGACATGTATACCGAAGGCGTGCATCCGAAATGGTCCACAAAGCTTCGACTGAAATGCGACACGCTTTTGAAACCAGCGGCGTAGGCGATCTCGCTCACCGTTCCGGTACGTGTCTCGAGCAGGGAAGCACCGAATTCCAGCCGCATCCTCTTGAGAAGGGCCGACGGCGCCTCGCCACAGTAGTCGACAAGATGCCGGTACAGACTCGAACGATCCAATCCGAGCTCACCTGCCAGCGTCATGACATCGAACGTCTCGTCGCTGAGACGCTCGGCGACGACTTCCCGCACCCGTTCTGCGAATGCCCCGTCGGCCGACAGCGGGTCCGGAGACGGAGCGGGCCGGGAAACACGCACGGCGAAACGCATCCTCAACCTCTTGCGTTGCGCAATCAGGTTACCTACCCGGGTCTCCAGTTCGACGGTGTTGAACGGCTTTTCCAGATAGCCGTCCGCGCCTTTTAAAAGGCCTTCCACTCTCGCATCGACACCCGATCTGGCCGTCAACAGAATAACGGGAATGAAGTCGGTCTCGGGCGATTTTCTGATTTCCTTGAGCAACGCGAGCCCGTCCATCCCTGGCATCATGACGTCACTCAGTATCAGGTCGGGCACGACTGACCGGAGCAGGTCCAGCGCCTCCGCCCCATCGCGAGCGGTAAGGATCCGGTACGAATCCGACAGACTGCGCGATACGTACGCCCGCAACGCATCGTTGTCGTCAACCACGAGAACGGTCGTTCGGTCATCTTCCGAGTCTTCGGGCTCAGTGTGCTCCGCATCGAGGTCGACCAGAGAATGGGCCTCCAACGACGGGACGAACGTGTCGCTTCCGGTTTCTTTGATCGAAACGTCATCACGTCCTTCGAAATGGGCTGCTCCCGACTTCAGGCGAATCGTGAACGTGGTTCCGAACCCCTCGGTGCTTTCCACATCGAGTGTAGCACCATGCTGTTCTGCTATTTCACGGGCCAGTGCGAGACCGATCCCGCTCCCTTCGGTCATATTCGAGTCGTCCACCCGATAAAAACGGTCAAATATGAAAGGCAGCTTCGACGACGGGATACCCGGGCCCGTATCTCGTACCCGAATTATAGGGGTTTCACCGGCGCGAAGCTCCAGATGTACCCGCCCCCCGGAAGGTGTAAACTTGAAGGCATTCAACAGCAGGTTTCCGACGACCTCCTCAAACCGGTCAACGTCGATATAGACCGGTACCGGGGCATCCGGGAGGGACCGGGTGAATGCTATTTCCCTCCGTTCGGCCAGGCCGATGAACGCGTCTGCGATGCCCTCCAGATACGACCTCATGCCAATCTGGGCCACAGACAGCGAGAGCAGGTTCGCCTCGAGCCGGGCAAGATCGAGGAGCTGGTTGACGAGCCGAAGGAGACGTCGGTTTCCGATCAATGCGAACCCGAGACGTCGATGGGCCTCGCTGGGAATGGCTCCATACCGCCCGGAGCGCACGTCCTCGATCGGTCCCAGAGAAAGCGTGAGGGGCGTCCGGAATTCGTGACTGATGTTCGCGAAGAACCGGTTTTTGGCCCGGTCGAGCTCCTGCAGCTCGTCGGCCTGCTTGAGGAGTTGGTCTTTCTGGAGTTCGACCTCGCGCGTGCGCAGGGACACTACGGCCTCCAGCTTTCTGCGCTGTCGCTCGATTCGCAATGCATACAGTCGCAGCGAGGCGTAGAACAAACCAATGCCGAGAAGACCGATGATTCCGTAAAACCACCACGTACGCGTCCACGGCGGGCCGGAGGGACGGGTCGCCGCAAGGAAATCGACGGCTCCTACAATCTCGAGGTGATGCAAGTTACCGCTCACATCGTGTGAAACCCCTCCTGTAAGGCCGTTCAAAGGCCAGTATGCGATGAGATCTGCAGCCGACGTATCCGGCCCTTCGTACATGAGGCTCCGTATCTCCCGTGCGGAAAACGCCCTGCTCCAGAAGCTCATGTCGTCGAGGTGCCCGGCAAAGCGGATTATATCCT
>JAJDBL010000363.1 GCA_029261375.1 Nitrospirales bacterium | reverse complement strand
TATGCAGGGGACAACAACCACAATTTCGCTCAAAAAATCATAGCCGAGGCGAACCGATCCGATGGCTTCACGATGTTTTCGTTGGACTATGAGATGGGCCGTGGCGACGCGTCGTATTCAATGGCAGTTGATGAAGCCGCGAACGCCAACGGGTGGATTGAATATCTGGCCCCAGATGGCCACCTCGATACCATTGGTACCTATGTCATCGATCATCCTCTCGCCGAGGACACCGCGCCACCGATCTGGGATAGCACGGGATCACCGCCGTGGTCTCCAAATGATGTTCCCGACCGCGTGGGCGTGCAGTCGGTGAGTTCAGGACCGAATCCTGGGGAAGTCATCGTGCATTGGGATGTGGCTCGCGACCAGTCACTTCCGGTCACCTATAACATCTATCAAAGCCCTACCCCGGACTTTTCCTCATTTGAAGTGTATCCCAGTGTGTCGTATGAGATTGGAGATGGGTGGAGCCAAGATCCTACATCTTCGTTTGCGAATAAATATGTGATTTCCAGTCTTGATCCCGGGACCTATTATTTCCGTGTACGGGCCCAAGACAGTAGTCCGTCGGCGCTTGAAGAGGACAACACTGTGACGCTATCGGTCACCCTTGCGGAGCACGCCATCGAGCCAGTGTCGAATCCGGTCACGGGAGTGGTTGTGGATGGTAATCTCGCTGACTGGATCGGGCTTATGTCGTTTGGCGCCGATCCGGATGATGTTGCCGGCACGGCGTCTGTGGCAGATTGGCGTGACGCCTGGATAGCGCACGATGAGAGCACGATCTATCTGGCATATCTCAATGACAGCACGATGTCATTGAACAGCGCGTTTAATGTCTACATCGATGCAGATTCCAATCGCAACACCGGGTTTCGCGGCTCTGCGGCCGAGTTCTCCGTCGGTGCAGAATATCTTCTACAAGGAATCTTTGTGTATCAGTACACGGGAGACGGAACGAGCTGGGGCTGGAATTTTATTGGAATTGCTGAAACCAGCATCAACGATGATGTGGCCGAACTCGCGGTGAGTCGTGAGATGCTTGGAAACCCAAACTCGATCACGCTGTTATTCTACGGGGATAACTCGTTTGTCAGTGGTGAGGATATTGATGCATATCCAGACACCGCGTTGGATGGTCCAGGAGGCGAGGCGTTTCACTATCAATTCGACGTGATTGATGGGGTTTCAAATGACGCCGTGGGTCTCGTGCTTGACGGTGATCTCTCCGATTGGGCGTCGCTGGCTGTGCTTGGACAGGACCCGGATGATGTGCCGGGGGTAGAAACCCAGGTTGATTGGATCACCGGATGGATGGCAAATGACGAGACCAACTTTTACCTCGCCTACCAAAACGATCAAGATATCCTGCTTGGCTGGGCCTATAGCATCTATCTAGACACCGACGCCGATCGTGACACAGGGTTTCGAGGTGGGGGCGACGACTTTCCACTCGGAGCTGAATTTTTGCTTCAAGGAGCCGCAATCTATCAATATACGGGCGATGGAAACGCATGGGGCTGGGCATTCGTCGGAACGATGGACGGGCAGGTGCAGGGCACAGGAGCTGAATTTTCCTTCCATCGCACCCTGATCGGAGATCCCGAGAGAATTCACATGTTCTTCCTAGGTGAAAACACCGCGTTCGGTGGAACCACCCAAGACTACTTCCCAAACAACGCCGTTTCTCCTGGCGGAAATGGACCCGCCTTCACCTACCGGACCTTTTAACCTCCTAGCTTCTTTCATCTCCGCTGTCGTCGATCGCGGGAGTGGGAAGGGGGCTGTTCGTAGCGACCTCGCAGCTGCGTGCGAGGATCGTTCTCGTACCTATCGAGTCGTGCTCCTATCTGCATTAGGTCGCTGATGCTCGTAGCTTCGGCGTGATGAGGGAACGTGATGAATATCAATGCGCATGCGTTTTGGGGTGCGCTATACTTCGGATATGAGCGTAAGTAACCGAAGAAGGTATGAAAGGAGCAAGTAATGAAGGCTTGATTGGTCACGAAGTAAAAAACAGGAGGGCCCATCATGAGACAGAAAACACTAAGTACATTGCTCGTCTTTATCGGGATAGCGCTGATACACAGCTCGGCATTCTCGTTCCATGAGCATCCAGCCAACCCAGATCCTGAACAACGCGCGGCGCATGCCGTCAACTCAGATTGCCGCGTGCTTCAACACTCTGAGTATCACACTGCCAAAGTCATCTGCGGGGACAACCTCATTGCCATCATTGACGAACGAGACACATCGCACCTTCGGGTTGTTGGGATTGTCCATCATCATGATGATGGTACCGTGCATGCGTGGATCGATGCGGTATTTGCCGAAACTGGGCAATGTAAGGGGAAGTATCGGGAAGTGTTGACGGTGGAGGAAATGGATACTCTCCTGCATCTAGGTGCCATCCTGATCAATGCCAACGAGGCATTTCGGCGGCGGTATGAGAATGGTGTCTGAGTGGAATTTCTGAACTAAAATTCTCGCGAGGCATATCAGTCACCGTCACCAGCGGTGATAGTGAGCCAATCGTTCCAGTTTGTTAAGGAAGCAAGGGTCTCCGAGACGCGGCTCGACCACCGTCGGGCGTTCCCACCCTTAGTATCTTAAGGCCCCTCACGGGGGGTGTCCATCGTCATTGCCACTCTTCATAATCTATGTCGTCCTGCACGCGTATAATCCTTCTGATGGTAGGGGCGTTTTATTGAATCGCTTCCCAATTGCAAGTACCCTTTCCTAACAAATTCCTTATGTTGTTATTCAATCGTGATGCGTGACCTCGCTTAGGCGAGACTGGGAGCGCGACGGAAGAATGGTGTTCTGCCGTAGTCGAGAATGCATGGTGTGTGGGATAGTATGAGTAGGGGCTTCTCCAATCGAAACAGATTGCAAATATCTGTATCGGGAACCGTGGGTATTTTTTGCGGAACAAATATACAAGGAAATATGTGTAACCGTATGATCAAGACTCTGCTTCGCGGAATGCCCGTGATCCTCCTACTTCTTTCCCTTAGTTCTGGAGTTAATGCAGCGACTGGTGACACGGCGCCGATGCCCACTGTTGTGCCGGGGAGCGTTCCCATCCTGGGCCAGTATTGGGCCTTGATCATTGGGATTGATGATTACCAGCATCAGGCGATTCCCACATTGAACACCGCAGTGCAGGATGCCACGGGAGTGCGCGAGGTATTGATCGAGAAGTATGGGTTTCAGAAGCAGCGGGTGATCGAATTGATTAATGGAGAGGCGACGCGGAGGAACATCGAAAGTTCCTTGTATCATTTGGGGAAAGGCGCGGGGCCCGAAGATAGCGTTTTCATCTATTACGCAGGGCATGGACAATATAATGATGACCAGAGCCTGGGCTGGTGGGTGCCTGTGGAGGGGGAACCGCAGCAGCCGGGGACATTCATCTCGAATGCCATCATCCGGGAGTACGTGTCGGCCATGAAAGCCAAGCATGTCTACCTCGTTGCCGATTCGTGTTTTAGTGGCACCCTCTTCGCCGCCACCCGTAGTATGCCGCGCCTCAACGATAAATTCTTCTCCAAGCTCTATGCCGACAAGTCGCGCTGGGGTTTAACGTCAGGTGGGACGGAACCTGTGGCGGATCAAGGAAAGGATGGGCATAGCATCTTCGCGTATCACTTTCTCAAAGTCTTGAAAGACAACACCGATCCCTACCTGGTACCGAGTCACATCTCAGATACAGTCGGTCCGTTGGTCGCACGCAACTCTAACCAACTTCCACGCAGTGAGCCGTTACAGGGCACTGGAGACGAGGGCGGACAGTTTGTGTTTCAGTTGGCCGTGCTAGAGCCTCCGTCGGCTGTGATAGATGAACTCGACGACGAGATTCGACGTGCAGAAGAGACGCTGATGGCACTGGAAGTCAGTGAAAAGCAGGACAAGCAGGACAAGTTAAGGGCACTTCAAGCACGGATCGCGAAGAAGGAGCAGATGCTGACCCTAGAGACCAACGTGCTACCAGAGGACATAGCAATGCCCATCACGGAGGCGATGGCTCGTTCCTATACAGTCCCAGAACAACAATTGCCTCTTGAGATTATCGGAGAGGATAGTGCGTCGATGGTGTTGGTGCCGGCCGGGGAATTTCCGATGGGAAGCACGATGGTGGGGGAGCGTGAGAAGCCTATCCACGACGTGTATCTGGATGCCTTCTATATCGATGCGTATGAGCAAACAACAGCTCGCTATGCCAAGTTTCTTGATGCGACACACCGGGAGGAACCAAAGGAATGGAAACCGGGTGGCTTATTTTCTACAGCAACATGGAAGCAGTACGGAGATCGCCCGATCATTGGCGTCAGTTGGGTGGATGCTGATGCGTATTGTCGGTGGGCCGGGCGGCGTTTACCGACCGAAGCAGAATGGGAGAAAGCCGCACGGGGAAACGATGGACTCACGTATCCCTGGGGCAAGGAGTCTCCGACCAACCAGCATGCGCACTTTGCGAAGAGCCGATGGAGTGGGTATGGCAGTCTGATGTCAGTGGGCGACCATGAAGCGGGGAAAAGCCCGTATGGCGCGTATGATATGGCGGGGAATGTATGGGAGTGGGTTGCGGACTGGTACGATGAGGGCTACTACGCGAACAGCCCTGAGCGTAATCCTCCAGGCCCACCCCATGGTCAGCGCCGTGTTCTGCGTGGCGGTGCGTGGAACGCCCCAGCGCTCAGCATCCGTGGAGCGTATCGTGAGAGCCGCACGCCGGAGTACCAGTTCAACCACATCGGGTTTCGGTGCGCTAAGGATGCAAACTAACTGGTCGCTGTGCGCGCGCAGTTGTAACGTGTGTACAGACTGACCTAGCCCCTGAGTCAGGCGAGTACCCTTCCCGCATACCTGGCCTCAAACGCGGTGTTGTTGAGCTCCACCGCCTCACGTTACCGTTCATTGTCACCCCATATTCGACGGAGGTACAACAATGAATTTAGAAACTTCCACTGCCCATTGGTCGCTAGTCATTCACCGGGTCAGCGACAGTAGTGCTGAAATCTGGGCGGGGACCTTATTCCCCGAACTCAAGAAACCCAAAACCGCCAAAATCGTCATCACGCTACCGGACGGCAGTGTTCGGAGAAAGAATATCACTACCCGGGACTGGAAGCGGCCTTTTGCGAAGGTCAATCAGCGTTTTTACGCGCTCTGTACGTTCACGAACCTCAAATCCGGCTGCCATTATACCGTCAGATTTTCCCGTCGTATTGAAGCGCTGCAAGGCGTCATCAAACAGAAGTGGCAGACGGTACGCACGGGGCAGTTCGATACACTGCCAGCTCGCATTCCACTCAAAGGCAGCAAACGCTTTACCATTGCCTTGGGCAGTTGTTTTTACAACCACCGTGATGGAGGCAATGCGGCTGAATCCTATAAAGCCCTTTACGAACGGGGCGGAGAGAAGGTACGTCCTGATATTACTTTTCTCAGCGGTGATCAGGTCTATCTTGATATCGGTTTCGATTCCCTGTCCCTACGCCCCGATGAGATTCGCCAACGCATCGCCAATGATTACGCCACACATTGGCAAGCCCTCGGGGCCATCTTGAATCGTGGTGGCACCTGGATGCTGCCGGATGACCACGAATACTGGAACGACTATCCATTCTACCAGAGCAATATCCCTACATTGCAGGCACTCAGAATCAAGACGGTACGCGAAGCATGGAACGCTGCAGCCAGAGATGGGGTGAAGAATATCCAGCGATCGCCGACGGCGGAAAGTTTCTCCATCGGCGGCGACCGCTCCATTTGCGTCGCAGATTTTAGGACCTTTAGAAGCGAAAAACGTTTTGCCCCAAAGTCCGTATTTCAACATGTGACGAATTGGGCGAGGACCCTGAAGTCCCCTGGCGTCCTCGTTGTGCCGCAACCACTCATTGTGGAGGAAAACCCCGCTGAGAAAAACCTGCGCAGCTATCCACACCAGTATCAACCATTATTAGCCAGTTTGGCCCATACCGGCCACGATATTGTCCTGATGAGTGGGGATGTGCACT
>JAJDBL010000362.1 GCA_029261375.1 Nitrospirales bacterium | reverse complement strand
ATTGATACCCATACTCATATTAGGCGCAAGCACACATGGGAATTGTTTCGTCAACATGGTGAGCTCATTCCGCTCGGTCGCAGACAAACCAGTGGTACCAATCACCATGGGTGTTGCATGCGAAGCACACATTCTCACGTTGGACATCGTTCCGGCTGGAAGGGAAAAATCTATGAGGGCGTCTGCTTCACTGAGAACAGACTCGAGAGCATCGGTGATCTGAATGCCCACCGACCCACATCCGGCTAGCTCACCGGCATCCTGGCCAAGCGCCTGATGTCCAGAGACCTCGACCGCACCGGATAACTCAACATCCTTAGCGTGCTGCACCAAATTAATGATGCACTGTCCCATCCGGCCTGCTGCTCCGGACATGATGACACGCATCAGAGCAAACCGTAGTCTGTCATGACACGCCGAAGACGTTGTTGATTGACATCCGACATCCGACAGAGTGGGAGCCGAACGTCAGCGGACGCCTTCCCCATGAATGCAAGTGCCTGCTTGACAGGGATCGGGTTAGTTTCAAAAAAGAGCCCGGCAACCAACGGATCCATTTTATGGTGCCCCCGCCGTGCTTCACTCATATTGCCGGCTTCGAATGCATCAATCATCGCAGAGACATCCTGAGGGATAATATTCGCCGAAACCGTAATCACACCAGTTCCTCCAATCGCCAAAATAGGGAGGGTGAGTCCGTCATCGCCTGACAAGACAGGCATTTGGTCACCACACATTCGCACAATATCACTCATCTGTTGTAGAGAACCCGATCCTTCCTTTATTGCCACGACATTCTGAACATCACACAGTCGTTCAACAGTTTCGGGAAGCATATTCACTGCCGTCCGTCCTGGAATGTTGTAGAGAATCAGCGGAAGATCAACTGACTCAGCAACACGCTTATAGTGAAGATAGAGACCCTCCTGCGTTGGCTTATTGTAATAGGGCGTAATTAAGAGCGCGGCATCAGCACCCACCTGCTTCGCGTGGCGAGTCAACGCAATCGCTTCCTCAGTACTATTCGAGCCGGTGCCCGCAATCACAGGAACACGACCAGCCACGGCTTTGACTGCCACCTCAACCACACGCTGATGTTCGTCGTGACTCAACGTGGCTGACTCGCCCGTGGTCCCGCAGGGGACGATTCCAGAGGTGCCGTTGGAAAGCTGAAAGTCGATGAGGCTCTCCAAGACCGCGTCGTCGAATTCGCCGTCGCGAAATGGGGTCACGATCGCAACCATTGATCCCCGATATTTTGTTTTTGCCTGTTCCATCGTTACACGTCTGCTTTGGTCGCGACTATTCCAGAGCTTCCGGCTTAATGTGTCCATCATAAATGATGCGGGCATCACCTTCGAGATACACCTCACTACACACGCCATTCTTCTCCGTGAACGAAACGACGAGCGGAATCCCGCTCGATGGAACAACAGTGACTGGAGACTTCACGTTTGCAATAGCGGTGGCCACAACTGCAGAAGCAATTGATCCCGTCCCGCACGCCAACGTCTCGCCCTCCACGCCTCGTTCGTATGTTCGCACCTTGATGTGATGGTCATTGACCACATTGATGAAGTTTACGTTGGTTCCTACCGGTCGGAAAACACGATGGTTTCGGGTGACACTCCCTAGCCCATGCACATCTGTGGCATCCAAATCATCAACGACATATACGCAGTGCGGAACACCCGTATCAACAAGGTGAGCTGTTTGGTCGAGTCCCTTCATCGGAATAGGGACATTTAGTCTCAGCGCTTTAGGATCAGGCATTCTCACCTTCACCCGCACGCCACGAGGACCAATCACCTCTGCCGCAATGAGCCCAATACGCGTCTCAAATACCATGTGTCGACGCGCCATCTTCTTGATATAAGCAAAACGGGCGGCACAACGCGCACCATTGCCGCAAAACCCCGCACGACTACCATCGGAATTGAAAAATTGCCACTTGAAATCAGCACGATCCGATGGTTCGATAACAATCAATCCGTCTGCGCCCACCGAGAGACTACGACGGCATAATTGCACCGCCAGGGATTTCAATCTCGTGGACGCAATCGCTCCTCGCCGATTGTCAATCAGGATAAAATCATTACCGCTTCCGGAAAATTTCATGAATGGAATCATCGGACTCTCACAGGATCAAGATCTTTTGGTTCCCTACTGAAGAAAAGCTGGGATCTGCTCTCCGCGAACCAAATCAGCGTACACTTCACGTGCTCGAATGACGTGCATCTCAGTGTCACGGACCAACACTTCTGGAACACGCGGCCGCGCGTTGTAGTTCGATGCCATGGTGAAGGCATAGGCACCCGCACTCATCACCGCCAGCAACTCGCCTGACTTCATTTCAGGCAATTCGCGATCCTTGGCAAGAAAGTCGCCTGACTCACAAATCGGCCCCACCACATCAACTACCACCGCATCACGTTTTGTTCGCGTCACCGCACGAATCTCGTGATACGCCTCATACAAGCTTGGCCGCAGTAGATCATTCATCGCAGCATCGACGATAAGAAAGCGTTTCCCATCACCATCCTTCGTGTACAAAACCTTGGTCACGAGAATGCCTGCATTGCCCACAATCACTCTCCCCGGTTCAAGCACCAACGTCACATTCAGGCCTTTGAGGAGTGGAAGCAACGCCGCCGCTAAATCATCCGGATGCGGAGGAGTTTCATCAGCATAGGAAATACCAAGCCCTCCGCCAATGTTCAGGTACTGCAATTCAATTCCGCGATCACGCACCTGCTCGACGAGCCCCAACAAGCGCTTCACGGCATCGACAAAAGGACTCACTTTGGTCAGTTGAGACCCAATATGCATATGTACACCTACGACCTCAATGGCCGAAAGCTTTGCGGCAGCCACGCAGCTTTCCAATGCGAACTTCGATCCGATCCCGAATTTGCTTTTCTTCAGCCCAGTTGCGATATACGGGTGAGTTTGTGGATCGACGTCTGGATTCACGCGTAACGCGACACGCGCTTTCTTCCCCAACCTAACCGCGACATCGTTGATGGCTTGAAGCTCCTCACCGGATTCGACATTGAACATACGAATGCCTGTCTCGAGAGCGTACTTGATCTCTTCAGGATCTTTCCCCACGCCCGCGAACACGATCTTGTCTGGAGCAATACCAGCTTGAAGCACCCGATACAACTCTCCACCAGAGACGATATCCGCCCCCATGCCCTGATTTGCAACGAGCTTCAACACAGCAAGATTCGAATTCGATTTCACCGCGAATGCGGTCAGATGGGGAATATCCGAAAATGCCCCATCAAAGGCTTGGAGATGACGACACAACGTCTCGTGACTATAGAGATAAAACGGAGTCCCAACTTTCTCAGCAATAGAGGTGATGGAGACCCCTTCACAATGCAGCTCATCATCGACGAAACGAAAATCATTCATAGCAAATCAAATTCTCCAACATTGAGTGTGATCACATCTGGACATCATGCATACAACACAATGTTCTACGCAGTACCCGTGAA
>JAJDBL010000361.1 GCA_029261375.1 Nitrospirales bacterium | reverse complement strand
CATTCATTATGATCATAGTCGCCTTGGTCGCCATCCTTGTCGAACGTCCACATGCTGGCCAACGCGCACTTGCATTAGCTGGGTTATGTATCTTGGCCTGGGATCCGCTTGCAATATTTGATATCTCGTTCCAGCTCTCCTTTCTTTCGGTGCTCACGATTCTTCTCGTTGTTCAACAAAAGATGGATCCTATCCGAAACACTGAATCGCCTCACGAGGAGGATCGCGAGACTGCGCCGTCATGGTCCCGCATAGCTGCCACCACAATTCTCACATCAAGTCGCACACTACTGATCATTTCAAGCGCTGTGACCATCACGACACTTCCTTTGGTGGCCTACCATTTTCATCAGGTTCCCTGGGCAGGAGTATTGGGAAATCTTCTCGTCGTTCCCTTTGCCGGGTTTGTCATAGTCCCGGCTGGTCTTGTTGCGGCCGTGTGGGTACTCCTCACAGATCGCATCACTCTCCCATTCGATGAAATCCTCAACTGGTGTTTTCAGGTCTTTTATGAAATCGCAACGCTTTTCACTCACATTCCTTATGCGGAATACCACGTTGCCTCCCCAAGTATCCTCAGCATGGTTGTATTCTATGCAGCGATAGGGGTGACCATGTGGCTATGGCGAGCACCTCGTTCGTCGCCGAGCGGGTACATTAGGTACTGCTCAAACGCAATTGCAATGCTGACCATCACATTGTGGGTGTGGTCACCCTATGCAAACCCACCAGAGAGTGAAATACGGATTTCCTATCTTGACGTCGGACAAGGAGATTCAATCCTCATTCAGACTCCTGACGAGAAAATTATCCTAGTTGATGGCGGAGCTGGGCCTCCTCGGCTCGACATGGGACGCGCGGTCATCGCGCCATACCTGTGGAATCAGGGGATTGAGCACATCGATCTGATGGTCATCACCCATCCACAATTGGATCATATGGGGGGATTACCCTATATCGTCAGTCGCTTTTCGATAGGGGACATCTGGAGCAACGGGGAGACTCGTGACAGTGCCTTTTATCGTCAATTTACGCGCGAGATAGCTGACAAACCCGATCAAAGTAGCCTTCATCTGCAACCTGTCACACGCGGAAGAACCGAGATTCCAATGGGCGCGTGTAGTATTCACATCCTCAATCCAGGCACCGTCTACCATTCACAAAATGACCACTCGATCGCATTTCGACTTACGTGTGGCGTACACACGTTCTTATTCACCGGAGATGTTGAACAGGACGCCATTGATGAACTCCTTCATCAACCCTCACTCATTCGCGCGAGAGTACTGAAAGTCCCTCACCACGGAGCAGCGACCTCCATTGATGTTGACTTCCTCCGACACGTCAATCCAGAGTTTGCGGTCGTCTCCGTGGGAAAACACAATCGATACGGACATCCGTCTCCAAGAATGTTGGCTATCTACAACGAACTCAACATTCCGATCTACCGAACCGACCGTGACGGCGGCATCATCATCCAAACTCTGGGGCAACACCTCACGGTGACACGCACGGTTGATTTAAGACCACGACCCATACGATGGGGGAGCGGGATGCTTCAAGCCGAGGTACAGAACCTACGATTGCTCGCACCACAATTAGGTTTCTGGAATCGGCTACCTATCTAGTGTCATCATGGGAGACATGGCCAAGATAGAAACCGCAGTTCCAGCTTCCTTTACTGTTTGCATTCCAATACTATGGGCGACGTTCCTTGCTTTGAGGTTGGGTTTTCCGTTACCGAAGTGAAGTATCGGATCCCCCGGAACCGAATGAACTGGCAAGAGCGGAAGAAAGGCGAGACGAATGGAGCTTGTACATCGGAATGAATAGCGAACCGGCGGAACGCAAAGAGCGCCGTCAACATTTTCGACTGCAATACCCGCTCGCTGAAAGACCGATGTCGTTGATCAGGGGTGAAGCGTATCCGATTCTAGACCTCTCGGAGGGCGGGATACGAATTCAGGTGGCTCAGAACACGCAATTCGTTGAAGGTGAGACACTCGCCTTGACAATGCAACTGGCCAGCAAGGAATTTGACGTCGCTGGAAAAGTCGTTCGAGTAAAGGAATCAAGTGTCGGCATTCTCCTTACTGAAGCC
Source organism: Nitrospirales bacterium (assembly GCA_029261375.1). Classification (GTDB taxonomy): domain Bacteria; phylum Nitrospirota; class Nitrospiria; order Nitrospirales; family UBA2166; genus UBA2166. Next base: position 1,187 of record JAJDBL010000361.1, on the reverse strand, counting down.
ATTCCCTTATCCACGATAAGAGACGTAGAGCGCACCTTACGAGAAAAGTACCCCTACAGGTCTTGATCTACAACAAATCGACTGAAGCCACACCGCGTATGTGGAACAAATCAGGAAAAACGGGGCAGATACTCGAGTGGCGACACAATTTACTGAAAAGCATGGTGAGCCGCCCCGGGCTCGAACCGGGGACAACCGCCTTAAAAGGGCGATGCTCTGCCAACTGAGCTAGCGGCCCACCTTGTGTATCGGTCCGGTTTCTATCACGTAAAGAATCGTCGCGTCAATGATGATCAAGAACGCGTATTAAATTCGAAATCTCTTGCCGTTAAGGCGTGACAAAACTTTGTCGAGGGGCTATCAAAGATGAAGATAGGTCCCATCGCAAACTTCCCCTGCAAGGGGGGAAGGTGCAGAGTTTCGTGACCTGTCGCTCCTCTAAGCAAATTCTGCGTCATGCTGGTTCAATCTTGATTGTGTTGAACAAGACAATGCGTATAGCCCTCTTTTTCAACGTCGTGATTTCACTTCATTTGTTGTCATAATGAACGACATCTACTGCATCTTGGGATGCTGGCTGGACCAACATTGCTCGCCTAGTTTTTAAGCAATGTGCTCGACTCTCTATTCAGCGTGTCGTTGGAATCTCTATTCACAGAGTTGTGGACAATCTTTCCCCAGCTGCTGTGGATACCACAAGGTTAACAGGTAACCCTGGCCACGAGACCTCAAGCGAGGGATGGCGATTCATGTATAATCCTCGCGTGGCTACGCACTGTCCTACTTGCCATCAATCAGTAGCATTGGAAAGAGAAGTCTTTCGACCATTTTGCTCAGAACGATGTCGACTCGTGGACCTGAATGCATGGTTTACCAACCAATACACCGTGCCGGTCGATGACGGCATACCTGAGACTGATGCCGATGGAGAACAGGACTCATCAACTCCCATACCGCCCAACTATCTCATCTAATTTAATGGATGATAGTGGGTATCCTCCAACAGGAAGATAATCAGTAATGGCAAAACTCGTCACCCCAAAACGCCTTGAAAATAAATCTGACAGGACAAAAACCTATATTCAAACCTTTATTATGGTTCCATCCGTGCTTCTGGGGATGGTGACGCTCATCGTGGGGTACGGGGGAATTATTTTTACCTTTATGCAAGATAAGCTCACTGGACT
>JAJDBL010000360.1 GCA_029261375.1 Nitrospirales bacterium | reverse complement strand
CAGTTGGCGGCACGAACGGAGAGTTCAAGCTCATTGACGCTTCGCGCCAAATACGCATTCATTTCAATCGATTCGTCCTCATCAGGAACGATACCTGGGGCTTTTTCTACTTCTCCAGGCGGGATAAAGATATCAAGGTGTCCCTTGATAATTTTGGCTGCCGTGGACAAGGCCTCTTCAGGATTGACGCTACCATCAGTCCAGATCTCCATAATCAACTTGTCATAGTCAGTCATCTGGCCAACGCGTGCGTTCTCTACGTGAAAGTTGACACGTTTAGTCGGGGTGAAAATCGCGTCGACAGGAATGACGCCAATGGGCAAGCCATCGGTCTCGTGGCGCTCTGAGGGAACATACCCACGTCCTCGCTGAACCACCATCTCGATATCAACAACCGCATCTTTGTCCAGTGTTGCGATGTGAAGATCTGGGGTGAGAATCTCGATATCCCCATCGTGGGTAATATCAGAACCTTTCGCTTCACCTGGCCCAGTCTTCTTCAGTGTGATGGTCTTGGGGGTCTCAGAGTGGAGCTTCAGTCGAAGTTTCTTAATGTTCAGGATAATGTCCGTCACATCCTCAGTGACGCCACGAATCGTTGAGAACTCGTGGAGCACGCCCTCAATCTTCACGGACGTGACAGCGGAGCCGTACAACGAAGATAAAATGACTCGGCGAAGCGTATTGCCAAGTGTTGTCCCGAATCCACGCTCAAGCGGCTCAGCCACAATCTTGCCATAATGGGGCGTGAGGGTATCTCGCTCGATTTCAATCTTCCCAGGGACGTTGAATCCCTTTAACTCTTTCAGCATGACCCTATTTCTCCCCTACACATTCGAGACCGGTTTGAGGACTATGGTCACCGCGAGTACAACACAACAACAAGCTGTTCATCAACAGGAAGCGCCGCATCTTCCTTCGTTGGAAGACCTCGAACTTCCCCGCGTAGCGTCCCCAAATTCCAGTCGAGCCATTGAGGAACACCTCGCTGTTCGACCGTTTCGACCGCAGCCTTAATTGCCACATTTTCACGACTTCGAGGACGAACTTCAATGACATCTCCTTGATGCACAAGGAATGAAGCGATGTCGACTTTTTTACCATTGACCATCACATGCCCGTGATTGACTAATTGACGGGACGCGCGCCTCGACAGCGCTAAGCCCAAACGGTATACGACGTTATCTAATCGTCGCTCGAGAAGACTGACGAGGTTATCTCCTGTCATCCCTGTAAGCCGCTCCGCCCTTTTAAAGGTGAACAGAAACTGACGCTCAAGAAGGCCATAGATCCGCTTGAGTTTCTGTTTCTCACGTAGCTGCCGACTATATTCCGACGCGCGACGACGCCCCTTGCTCTGCCCATGCTGTCCTGGAATGTAGTTTCGACGTTCAATCGCGCACTTATCAGTTAAACAACGGGTGCCTTTGAGAAACAGTTTGACTTGCTCTCTTCGACAGTAGCGACAGATAGATCCAGTATACCTAGCCATATTTCCTCACACTCTCCGACGTTTGGACGGTCGACAGCCATTGTGGGGAATTGGAGTCACGTCACGAATCATATTAATACGAAGCCCTGAGGCTTGGAGTGCTCTGATCGCCGACTCTCTCCCTGACCCTGGGCCATTGACATACACATCGACCTGCCGCATGCCATGCTCAATTGATTTTCTCGCCGCGGAATCGGCAGCTCGCTGCGCCGCAAACGGTGTGCTCTTTCGTGACCCCTTAAATCCCTCGGTCCCCGCACTCGCCCACACAATGACGTTGCCGCTGAGATCAGCAATCGTCACGAGCGTATTATTAAACGAGGCTTGGATATGCGCGATTCCGCTCTGAATATTTTTCCGTTCTTTTTTTTTGCCTTTTTTTGCGCCCATCGCTATCCCCTATTTCCCGCCGGATTTGCTCGCCCGACCGATCGCTTTCCGTGGTCCCTTGCGTGTGCGCGCGTTCGTCTTTGTCCGCTGCCCACGCGCCGGAAGGCCCCGCCGATGACGAAGGCCACGATAACATCCAATATCGACAAGCCGCTTGATATTTCCAGATATTTGTCGCCGAAGATCCCCTTCTACCTGATAGTCACTATCAATAGCATCTCGAATTTTTAGCACCTGACTTTCTTCGAGATCTTTGACACGAATTCCACCGTCCACTCCTGTTTTTTTCAGGATCATCAGCGCGGCTGGACGACCAATGCCATAGATTGCCGTGAGCCCAATGTGAACAGGTCTGTCTCGTGGCAAATCTACGCCAGCGATCCTAGCCATCTTTTAGCCTCCAGTTACCACGAGAAACAGATACGATTTTACCGTTGGTCATCTATCCCTGCCTTTGCTTGTGCCGTGGATTCACACAGATAACTCGAACCACGCCTTGCCTTCGAATGACTTTACACTTAGAACACATAGGTCCTACAGAGGATCGCACTTTCATTGATCACCCCTCATCCGGTAGGTAATACGTCCCCGTGAAAGGTCGTATGGGGAGAGTTCCACTTGCACCCGATCTCCTGGGAGAATTCGAATAAAACGCATCCTCATCTTTCCTGAAACGTGCGCAAGAATCAGATGCCCTTTCTCCAACTCCACACGAAACATTGCGTTGGGAAGAGTCTCCGTTACCATGCCGGTTACCTCTATAACGCCTTCCTTTGCCATGATTATCCTACGGCCCCCAATTCCAATTTTATGGTCATGATGGCCGCGTCAATATCGTCGGTGTTCCATCCATTACAGCAAGCGTGTGTTCAAAATGAGCTGAAAAACTCCCATCTTGCGTCACGGCCGTCCACTGGTCCTCTAGCACTCGAACGCCGGGAGCGCCAGCGTTCACCATAGGCTCAATCGCTAACACCATTCCTTCTTTGAGTCTGGGGCCATGCCCAGGAAGGCCATAATTCGGAATTTGGGGATCCTCATGAAGATCTCTCCCAATTCCGTGACCAACAAATTCCCTCACAACCGAAAACCCCGCGTCTTCAACATACGTTTGGACCGCATGAGATATATCGGACAATCGGTTACCTACCACCGCTTGAGCCATTCCCAAGTTGAGCGCTTCTTCCGTGATCGACACGAGACGCTGTACATCTTCGTTGATGTCACCAACAGCCACGGTGATGGCAGAATCTCCATAAAAACCCTCGACAATTGCACCCAAGTCTAATCCAACAATGTCACCCTCAAGCAACGCTCGACGAGATGGAATACCATGAACAACTTGCTCATTAACCGACACACACAACGTCGCAGGGAATCCACGATAGCCCTTGAATGCGGGAACTCCTCCCCTGGCACATATAAAATCCTCGGCAGCTTGGTCAAGGTGGACCAGCAAGACTCCAGGGCGAACCAGCGGTCGTAACATCGCTAACCCATCAGCAACGATTTGTGACGCCCTGGCCATGCACTGAATTTCTTCTTTAGACTTCAAGATCACCATACAAACATTCAACGCCAGTGAGGCAAGTAATTGTGCAAGGACCCACTATCCACTGCGACCACGTAATTTTCCTTTCGTGAGGAAACCTTCGTAGTTACGCATGAGCATGTGGGATTCAATTTGCTGCGCCGTATCGAGTCCTACGCCCACAACAATCAGCAAGGAGGTTCCCCCAAAGTAAAAAGGCAAACCAATTCGATAAATCAACACCTCGGGAATGACGCACACAATAGCTAAATAGATAGAACCCGCAAATGTGATTCTCGTTAAGACCTTATAAATATAGTCCGACGTACGTTGCCCAGGACGAATCCCTGGTATGAAACCACCGTACTTCCTCATGTTGTCTGACATGTCAAC
>JAJDBL010000359.1 GCA_029261375.1 Nitrospirales bacterium | reverse complement strand
GGGGAAACCGTTCGATATATGGACCACGGAGTCGAACGGGATGGTTATCTGACGTACATGGACTTCTACGCGTCGGAAAATCGTATTGGCTTCGACAATATTAAGGGACTTGCGGGACGGCGCCAGGGGTTTTTGGGGCTGCTACAGCGGATCTTTTTCTTTCTTCCCGATGACGTGTCCGGCATGTACGTGGAGAACAACACCCTCGTGTCAAAGGCTCTCATCACGATGCGCACGCCGAACTTCGAAACCACCCCGAAATACCAGATGCGTATTCGGGAGAAGAAACTGGAGGTGCCGCGATGAACAAGATAGGACCACTGATCTTAATAGCGAGCAGTTTGTCATTGCCGGTTTCTGATGTTTCAGCGGAGATTGTTGGGATTCAGGCTGAAGACATGCGTGGAAGAATGGTCGATACCGCGCGTCTGCAAGGGAAAATTCTGCTTCTTGGGTTTGCAACGGAGGACACGTCCAGTGAGTTGACGGAATGGCAGACAGAGATCGGGTTTCATTCTCGAGTGACCTTGGAAGGAGGCGACGACGTGTTCGTTGTCGCCGTGGCTGATGCGAGTCCTTTTCCGTGGATCGTCAGGCCTGTTGTGAAAATGAAACTCAATGGAATTCATGAGAAGGCGAACGCCAGACTCGCAAAACGTTTTGAGGAACATCAGATGGCACCGCCATCTCACGTGAACGATATTATTCACTTTGTTCCAGACTGGAAGGGCGAGATCGTGGGCGCATTTAGCCTTGCCGAAGATATGGATACTCCACACCTCATTCTCGTCGGGCGTGATGGTGTGGTTGCGGGGCGTTACTCCAGTCCGAGCAAAGCCACAAACGAACGAATTCTTGCCCGTGTGAAAGAACTCTTGGGACAGAATCCATCCTGATCCGAGGTCAAACGAATTGTGGTGCTAATCGTCACACTGACGGAGGGATGAGATGAAGTCGGATAGCAAAGATTCACGCGCATGGCGCTTCTTCTGGATGACGACGGCATGTCCCCAAACCGTCCTTGTCATCGGAGTCGTCCTGATCATTGCGGCGGCGGCTTTTCTTCCGCGACTCACGAAAGATACGCGTGCGGAGGCATTCATGCCGGCGGATCATCCCGCGGTGGTGTATCGCGACAAGGTGAAAGAAGTCTTTGGTTTACGCGATCCGATGGTCATCGCCGTGATCAACGAAGGTGCAACCGGAGTCTTCAATCCACGGAGTTTAAGCCTCGTTCATTGGCTCACTGAGAAGATTGCGGACGTTCCAGGGATCGATCCGGATCGGATCACCAGTCTTGCCACACAAGATGACATCATGGGAACAGACGACGGGATGATCGTCGAACCTTTCTTCGAGGATCCTCCTGAAACTCAAGCACAAGCAGATCGCGTTCGTGAGAACGTCATGGATTTTCCCCTGTACCTAGGCAGTCTCGTCGCACGGGATGGCAGTGCGACATTGATCGTGGCGGAGTTACTCGATAACGATGACGCGCAGCAGGTGTACGACGATCTGCTTGCTCTGGTTGCTGAGGCGCCGACACAAGACGAAACGGTATATGTTGCGGGCGAGGGTGCGGTCAACGGGTACCTTGGAACATATATCGATACTGATGCGACACGCCTGAATCCCATTGCGGCCCTCGTCATCACCCTTGTCTTGTTTGTTGCCTACAGGACCATGCGAGGGATGATTTTGCCTAACGTGATTGTTCTTGGAACTGTCGGTGTGGCCTTAGGAACAATGGCCGGTTCAGGAGTGCCGTTCTACGTCATCACCAATGCGCTGCCGGTGATTCTCATTGCCATTGCCGTTGCGGACTCGATCCATATTCTTGCCCAGTACTATGAGGAAATGGCTGCACGGCCAGATATGCCGCACCGTGAGTTGGTCGTTCAATCCGTCGTCACGATGTGGCGACCGGTCACGATTACCTCTCTCACCACAGCAGCGGGTTTTATTGGAATTTACCTGGCTTCATTCATGCCTCCAATGCAGGCGTTCGGCTTGTTTGCCGCGTTGGGTGTGATGACTGCGTGGCTCTATTCGCTCTTTGTGTTGCCCGCCGGGTTGTTGATTCTCCGGCCAAAACCAAGTCCAGCGTTCCGTCCGGCTGTCGACGCATCCTCTATTCCGAAAATCGATCGTTCCGGCCAAATGATGGCCTCGATCGGTCGCGGTGTCGCACGAAATCCAGGTGTGATTCTCATGCTGACAGCCGGCGTCGTGGTTGCGGGTGTGGCTGGTGCGCTTCGCTTGGAGGTGAATGAAGATCGTATCAACGTGTTCCAGAAAGATGAGCGAATCTATATCGCGGATCGCGAGATTAATCGTCTGATGGATGGGACTTCCTATCTGGATATCGTTATCGAAACGCCAGAAATCGAGGGACTGTTCAATCCCGACCACCTTCAACGAATTGAAGGATTGCAACGTCACCTGGAGACCCTTCCACACGTGAAAGGAACGACGTCGATCGTTGACTATTTGAAACAAATGAACCGGGCAATGAACGAAGATCAGCGTGAGGCCTATCGGACCCCAGATCAGGCCGATTTGGTGGCGCAATACTTTCTGCTGTATTCGGCGAGCGGAGACCCGACCGATTTCGAAGAAGAGATCGACTATGACTATCGCCAAGCAAATGTGCGCGCAATGCTAGACACGGGTCGATTTACCAATGGCAAGATCGTAATGGAGTCGACTGAGCAGTACGTGAACGATGCGTTCAACACGCCTGACCTAAGCGCGACACTCACAGGCAGGGTCAGTGTGGATTATCACTGGATTAAAGAGCTTGCACAGAGTCATTTCCGGAGTGTTGGTCTTGCACTCGTGGCGGTATGGCTGATGGCGTCACTCAGTTTCGGGTCGGCCGTCGCTGGTATATTAGCGCTTGTGCCGGTGGCCATGGCGATTCTCTTGATCTACGCCATCATGGGATTTGGAGGGATCTGGTTGGCGATTGGAACGTCGATGTTTGCGGCGATCGCTATTGGCATCGGCGTCGACTTTTCCGTCCATACCATCGATCGCCTGAAGGTCTTGATCAATGAACAAGGCCGGAGTATGGAAGAAGCGTTTGGCCAACTGTTTCCATCAACCGGCCGAGCACTCCTTTTCAATTTCGCGGCAATCCTTCTCGGGTTTGGCGTGTTGACTACGAGCGAAGTGCCACCACTCGTACGCTTTGGGAGTTTGGTTGGTGTGGCTGTCTCAGTAAGCTTCATAGCAAGCATGACAGTGTTGCCAGCATTGATCAAAGTCCTCCAGCCATCATTCCTAAAACCTGAGGTAGTGACGGAAAATCTGTCGGATACGGCAGCAGCGGGACAATCAGCGTAAATCATAGATCTCCTCTTCTCTCAAAGAAGGGGAGAGGACAGAGGTGAGGGGTTCCCGATTGAACATGGGGGTAGCGATGAGTCACACAGTCGAAAACACAAAAGCTAGATTTCTAATTGCAGGCGTTCTCTGTGTTGGCTTTGTCATGGTCTCTCCAGCGAGTGCCCAAAATCCCGATTGGCCCACCGGCCAGTCAATCGTAGAAAAGGTGAACGCACGTGATGAAGGTGAAGCTGTCTCACGATCCGTCCTCATGGAGATGACCGACCGCAGAGGCAAGAAGCGAGTGCGCAATACCTTCGGCCACAGAAAATATTACGGTGACGAAAAGAGGACTGTCATTTTTTATCAGAGCCCAAAGAACATCAAAGGCACAGCATTTCTAACCTTTGATTATCCGGAGGCGAAGAAAGACGATGATCAGTGGCTCTATCTTCCAGCAATGAGAAAGGTCCGTCGCATCTCAGCAGCCGATCGCGGTGACTATTTTCTCGGAACGGACTTTTCCTACGAAGACATCAAGAAAGAATCCAAAGTGACCATCGAAGATTACACCTGGGCAACCATTGGAGAGGAAACCCTAGATGGTCACGAGTGTTACGTGACAGAAGGCATCCCGGTGAGTAAAGAGATCGCAAAGGAACTCGGATATGGGAAAACCAAAGCCTGGGTTGATAAAGAGATCTGGATGGCTCGAAAGGTGGACTATTGGGACACCAGAGGGAACTACCTGAAAACTAACCATATTACCGATATCCAAAACATCCAAGGCATCTGGACGCTGCATCAAATGGACGTCCGAAACCACAAGACTGGTCACCACACCAGATTCTCATTTAGCGACATCGACTACAAAAGCGGCGTAGATGACGATGTGTTCACGGAACGCGCGCTTAAACGCGGCCGTTAGCGGCAGGGCGTTGAAAATGGTCGCTAGCGGCGTTATCGCTTCGCGCTATCGGCTCAACGTACAGTAGTACGATTCGCTTCACACTCCGTCCCTC
>JAJDBL010000358.1 GCA_029261375.1 Nitrospirales bacterium | reverse complement strand
GCCCAGTGTCAGGAGAAGACCCGTGCGATGTGCGGTTGCTGAGAGCTGAATGACGCCCCCCGCACGCACAAGCTCCTCGGCACATCGAAGGAGACTAATTAATGCACTCTTCATCTTAGCCTTATCGCATCGGAAAAGAGGTAGAGGCGTATGATACTCAGGAACAATTTGGATGTTCTTGGACGTGAGATCGTCGTGCACAAATGACACGGCGTCCTCAAGCAACGGAATGATCTGGCACGACGTACGGCTCAGCTTGAGAGGTTTTCCGTACTCCAACACTTGGGACAAAACGTCTTCAACACGATTCAACTTGTGAGCCACGCGCTCAACCGTCACGCGCGAATCTGGAGAAAGCCTTGGCTCGCGAGTCAAATCGAGCAGGGCTCCGTGTATCGCCGCAAGCGGCCGACGCACTTCTCCAGCGAGCACTTTACGCAGCTCTTCAATGCCTTGCGCCCCATCAAGCGGTGGCTTTCCCTCAATCGCCCCCAGACCGGGCACGTCTATCATGGCGCTACTCGGCTCGGGTTCAGTGAGGTATTGAGCAAACTTTCGCGCGAGCGTCTCGAGTGAAGGGAGCTGCTCTCGAGAATATTGATCGGGGAGCTTCGACGCAACACGTAACGTCCCAACGACACGCCGTTCCACGCGCAGAGGCACGACCATCATTGACTTGAATTTTTCCTTGTAGAGCGGACACTGATCCAAAAATCTTCCCTGTGTCGATGCGAGATTCAAATCGACACGTGGTTTTTTGTGCCGAACAACCCATCCTGACGCTGAGGCATCAAGGGGGAAGTGCTGGCCCACTTTTGGTTCGCTTTGGCCAGGCACGAAGGTCTGCGTCACAGTCACCTCTGCCGTATCTGTCATGTATTTTGAGAGCCAGCCTTGATCGAATTGCAGCAATTCCTGAAGCGCATCAGACATGCCATTCATACCGGACGACACCGGCACGTCCACGTGAACTCGGGAAGGGCTGAGACCATCGGGCGAAAACATCTGCTCGAAATGGCTTGAAACTTTCTGGGTCAGATCCTTGAGAAGCGCCTGTTCCTTCTTCGTAATATCGACGCCCGTCTTCCTCCCGATGAGAAGCACACCAAAATGACCGTGTGCATTGCGGAAACGCTGGCCGGCCATCCACTTCTGATTTGGCGCAGCAATTCTGAGCCGAAACGGAACATCCGCGTCGGCCGAGCTGCTATTTGCGGTCACACCCTCACTCTGCATACCGACAGAACGCAGCAACGCGTGGACTTCGCGCAGCGTCATCCCCCGATACGTCTGTGCGACCAACGGTTCAGCCTCATGGCTGGAGGACGCAATCAGACCGACACCCATGGGAGACGCATCCAATATCTTGTTCAGGGGATGCTGAAGCGTTGCGGCGTTGATCATGGCAAGTTATCGATGCGACACGACCACTGAGAGACCGTCATGTTGATGAGTCGATAGTACTGTTGGTTGACTGTTTTGGCTTAAAATACCGAGACCTCCGATACACGAGTGGTAAGAGACTAAGAAGCACAACGACGATCACTCCAATGACAAGCTCAACACCAACCCTTCCCTCAAAAATATCAAAGATAGAAGCGCCAAATAGAACGTATGCGATCGTCACAGGCAACATCCCGAGCCACGACACGACAATGTATGTTACAAATCGAACCTTGGTCAAGCCAAATCCGAAATTGAGCGCCTCGAAAGGAAATAACGGGATCAGGCGTGTGATGGCGACGTAAATCCATCCGTATTTCTCGACGTTCTGATCAAGTTCCTTCAGACGACCGTGGAGACGCTTCTCCACATGCCGTCGGCCAAGTGACCTCGCAAGCACGAATGGCAAAAGCGCGCCAAGCGTTGACCCGAGCGAGGCAAATACAATTCCCCATGTTGTGCCGAAGAGCACACCGGCCGCCATCGTAATTGGAAAGCTCGGAATCATCAGGGTGGGAGCGACCGCATAAAATAAGAGATACAACACAGGACCGGCTTCACCATACCCTTCGATCCAGTGTGAAATATCCTGTTCGTTTGGCATGTGGAGGTCATGGAAAACTCCGGAAGCCCAGGCGCCACCGATGACGAGACAGACCGTGAAGATTGCCAATCCGATCGCGATCTTCAGACCGCGGCCAGTCAGCACGATCTACTCCTGAGACGGAGGATTAGGAACAGCAGGCGGACTCCCCTGCGACTGCTGGTGAGTCAGTGACCGCCTCAAGCACGGGCACCATATGCACGGAGGTCTCGTCTGGGGCGATAACGGTAAATAACGTCGCATACGGGTGAGACTGAAGTCGTGCGGCCGTATCAGCGGTCACGGAAACAGGCTCCCCACGATGGTAGGCACGACCGTTTTCATCAAGCACGGTTTTCATCGGCCCCCGATAGATCGCCATGTACCCATTTTGAGGAGCATCAGGCACGACCTCGTACTTGTACCCCCTCGCGGTCACGGAATTAAACCTGTGTCCGTCCACATCACGATAGACAACCTTCTGAAGCAGTTCTATGCCGTAAAAACCTGCCTCCTCAAGCGAAGCGATAAACTCTTCTTCGGTCAGCGCACCGGCGATGCATTCGCCCCACAGCTGATTATTCACCTTGATCATAGGCGGAATCGCACGCTCAGAGACAATATCAGAGATCACTGTTCGACCGCCGTCTTTGAGTATTCTCCAGATTTCTGAAAACACCGCTTTTTTATCCGGTGAGAGATTCACGACACAATTAGAGGTGACAAGATCCACTGTTTTGTCGTCAACAGGAATCTCTTCCAAAAACCCCTTCCGAAAATCGACGATGTCATAACCAAGCAGCTCCGAAACGCGGTGCCGATTGCGTTCCGCAACCTCCAGCATATTGTCAGTCATGTCCACACCAATCACCTGCCCACCACACCCGGTCTTTCTCGCGGCAACAAAACAGTCAATGCCGCCACCAGAGCCAAGATCGACGATGGTCTCGCCTTCGCGAATCCCTGCGCCCCGCATTGGTGAGCCACATCCATAGGAACGTTCGCGAACCTCACTGGGTATGTGTGAAAGTTCCTCTTCAGAGTATCCGTCTATCGTGCAGCAGAGCTCAGGTTGAGGCACGTCAGCGGCTTTGCCGTAAAAATCTCGGATGATGCCATGAGGGGTCTCGACGTCAAATGCCAAGACACAATTGGAATGAAGCGTGGTGACCGGTGTATCCCAGAAATGGCTCCCGCACGTGGCCATCCCCTCCCCCATGACGTGGAACAGGATGGGACTGTCAAACCCTGATCTCGCATTAAAGGCCATCCGCTTCGACTCCGCAAATTGCACCATCACATCTTTGCACAACTCAACGTAGAGACCGTAATACGGATCTTCGTCTAACACGTCGTTTTCACCAGCGCGCTGCTCCGAAAAAAAGTAGCTATGTTCAATATCTCCGCCGCCAAGAATAAATCGAAACGGATCGTGTGAGACGCCAGCTTTATTGACCACCGTGGCACTTCGAATCGTGGCGGCTACCGGGCTCTCCATCCAAAGGGTGCGTAGAGATGAGGTTCCGGTATCACCTAGATCCAATGCGGGATATCCGGCAAACGAGGCAGAGGGGTACACGTGGCCATCGTAGCTTAAGCAGAGGCTGTCCCAACACGCGTTACTAAGATCAAACTTCACGCCCGGGCGCCCATTCACCCGTCCACTGAGAGACTCGATATTGTCTAGCCGCACACCACACTCATCAGCGTGTTGTTTAATACGTCGCATCGACTCCAACATCTGGTCATTTGTCGGAAACGGCAATTCATCGTGCTCCAAGATTCTTCCGCGACGATGCATCCACATCACGTGAATAGACCCAACATCAAGCGATTTCGCCAATGCTGGAAGTTTGGGAAGATCATCAAGATTCGTACCCGTTAAGACAGCGGTCAGCGAGATGTCAATGCCCATCTCAGACACCGTCTGAATACCTCGTGTGATGTTTTCAAACGTCTTCTCCCCGCGAATAGGATCATTTACCTCTGGGGTTGCACCGTCCAGGCTAATCTGAAACTTGATCTTCGTGCGATCGAGCGCTTCAAGTTGCTTTAGCAGCGTCCCCCGAAACAGCGTCGCGTTGGTCAAAACAATGAGTTCGGAATCTAGGGTCTGAGTGACATGTTCAATGAGTTGGATCATGTCTTTCCGAAGAAACGGCTCGCCGCCCGTAAAGTAAAAGCGTGAGGCACCAAGTTCCTTTGCTTCTGAGATCACACGCAGTAGATGCTCAGTCGAGGGGCCTGGATCAGCTCCAGGGTGTGAGGAAACGAGGCAATGTGCACATGTGAGATTGCAGGAATTGTTGGTGTGCACCCAAAACTCATTGAGTCCAGACGGGCGAAGATATGAGGCTCGCCCGGCATACTCTTGCGGCACCGCCGGCTGCAGAGACACAATCTCGCTACGCAACGCCGCTTGAACATACCCACGGACGTGCACCCAAGCTCGCAACGGGTCGACGCCAACGCGTTCGCCGTAGTCGCGAACGAGATCCTTGAGTGATCGTCGTCCATCAATCAGGCGCAACAACGTCGCGCCGCGCAGATCCGTCGAGACCCAATTCGGGCGATCGCCATCAAGAAAAAAGTGGAGGTCGTTCCTCTCGAACTCCGCACACACTGGTCGGTAAAGAATTGTTGTATCCTGCAACATCGTCATTCCCCTGAAGGTAAAAGAGTGTCGTGTGTTGTTGATAGGCACCGAGGAGCCTTGGTCGGTTTAAACTGCATCGTGAGGCCGGGTGCGATACTCGTGTTCATGACAGTGGTATGGCGAACGGCCACATGGCGCAGCCACCAGCCATCCTCACCGGGTTCGCCACCATGGCTCATCGCGCCCTCTGGCGTGCTCAATCGGTGAAAATGAACGAAACCAGTATGGCCTTGTTCTGGCTGATCCTCTGCACAAAAACGCCCCTTGATCGCATCACCCATAAAAATGAGTTTCGCATCATGCTCAGCGACTGACTTGTGAAAATGAAGAAACGTCGCATAGGCCTCGGAGGCCTTCATCCAAAGGTGATTCGACATGCCAGGTTCAAATGGCTGAAAATCATACACCGCGCCCAACCGTGGCCCGATAGCTTGAACTGCTGTCCAGGATGGTACGGCAAGCCGTATCACGTCAGCTTCGCCATCAGCAGCGAGACCTTCCGACACTAGCCACATTCCAAGAACGCACGACGCGGCAACTACAAGGGCAAAACGAGCGCCACTACGCAGAAGTCTCCCTTTCGGAGCCCTGACACCATTCATCGCTTCAATCACGAAAGCGGGAGTGTGGGAGGATTTCAATGTTGCCAACATCAACCGAGTCGTCAAAGCCGTTACCCCGCGTCTTGCGAACACGACGGGGCGAGCGTCGGGAAAAAGTTCATGGCCAACCCCGGTTTCATTTTCATGGTCGTCCCATCAATGTCCATCTCGAAGTGTCCGACCGACACATGGCGCAGCCACCACCCTTCGACACCAGGCTCGCCGCCGTGCGACATCATGCCAGGCGGTGTGTGGGTGCGATGAAAATGCACGTACCCCGTCTCACCGCCGTCTGGCTGATCCTCAGCGCAAAACCGTCCTCGCACACCATCACCAACAAACAACACTTTCGCGGACTTCACATGGCGGCCCTTATCGAAATGGACAAACAACACATAGTCTGCTGACCCTTTGATCCACAAATGATCAGGTAGGATGGGCTGAATAGGCTCAAATGTCTCAAGCCCGCATTCCGTTGCACAGCCCATGGCCATATTCGCAATTGCCACCCCGACATCACGGAGCGCCTCGGATGAGACCGAACCGGATTTGGTGCCCACAACATGCTCATGTGCTCCCTCCGCAGAGAGCACGGGAGCGCAGAACAGTCCAGCAATCACGATGCTACTGAGCATCGCGACGACAAGTTGTCTGATCGAAAGATGAGCCGGGGAAGTGGATTCGATAAACCGTGTACGCATTGCTATGAACTATCGCGTGAATGAACGGAGAGGGAAACGAATCTGCGCGTCGTCAGCGACCAGGAGTGACGATGACTAGAGCGAGAAATCCACGGAAGCCTGTCGCTTAGTCGTCTTATCTGACGGGTCGAAGTTCGCCGTGAGTTCCTGCTTCTTCTCTCCGGCCGACACCACGATGGTCCCCCCAACATCAGTATTATGCATATGGATAAACGCCTCGTAGTACCCAACCCCATTGGTGGTTGCAGAGATGGCATGACTTCCATCTTTCGCGGGTCGAGCCGCCACCTTTATATTGGGGAGAGGCTTCCCCTTAGCATTTTTGACATACCCATACACCATGAATCCGTGCTGAACCTCTTCTTTCATAAAGATTGGCTTAGGGGTTTTATGGGATGGATTCTTGAGCGTCATAAGGTACGCGGCGAGGGTTTCAAGTTCCTCCTCGGTCATGAGCTCCCGATACTTGTCAGGCATCAGACCCTTCTTGTGTTCCTTTTCAAATCCTTCTGCATAAAAGTAAGGATCAGCCTTCGTACTCAGAACCTTTTTGATAATTTGCTTCGGAGTTAGCAGATTGCCAAGGTTGCCCAATTCAGGACCACGCTTCTTGGTGCCCCCTTGGCCTCCAATT
>JAJDBL010000357.1 GCA_029261375.1 Nitrospirales bacterium | reverse complement strand
GGCGCCACGACTTTCAATGCTTGATGGTGGCAACTGTTCACGCGGAGCCGTTGATTGCCGACGATGCGCCCAAGTCGGCTCTTTGACATGATCGATACTGAGTGTGATGCTCGGTCCACCGGGCAATCCGGTTTATGTTCCTTTGCGGAGGGGTGTTGGGTGGCGATATCCTGAAGAAGGCTGCCGCCGAGCGCAACATTCATCGTCTGCATTCCACCACAGATCCCGAGAAGAGGTAGATTGCTCTTCCAGGCCGTTTTCGCAAGTGTCACGTCAAACGTCGAACGCTCTTTGCTCATGATAGGAAAGTGGCAAATCGGTGGTTCTCCATACCATCGAGGGTCAAGGTCTGATCCACTGCCTATCATCATGACGCCATGCAGCTGTTTTCCGAAGAGTGAACGAAGCGTATTCATGTGTACGTGTGACAGTACGAAGGGGATGCCTCCGGCACGTTCAATGGCTTTGCTATACCGTTCAGGAAGGTAGTAGGTTGGCGTTGTTCCTCCCGTATGATGAGTGAGGTCGCCGGGGTTGAAATCTGGGCTAATTCCAATGATAGGCTTCATGGCGCCGCTGGGGCAGATTGTTCGCTGCCATTTCGCTTGGTTATCGCGTCGAGTTCACGTTCATTTTCCGGAGGCAGTCCCGCAAACCGAATGGGGAGTTCGCCTGTAAGGTGGCGCGGGGATAGCACGTACGTCCCGCGTATTGACGGCGTCCAGATGCGGCACGCAACGACGTTATCTCCACCACTGAGCGCATATGCGCCACTTCCGACTATTCCACCGACCAGGGCATACACCATTTTCGTTGGTGTATATATGAGCGTGGTAAAAAAAGCAGCGATGCCGGTGCCTGCTTGAGCTCCAGTTGATTCAGCATGCGTGTACTGGACTGTGCCAAGTTGGCAGAGCGCCACAGTGAGGGCAATGACTATATAGTTTTTCGATAGAGGGAATCGGAGTTTCATTGATTGATCTCTTCGTGTTTAGCGTTCAAACTCTCGGGAACACGTGTGCGCATTGTAACAACCGACATTCTGATCTACAACGTGTGGGGATGCGTACAATTGTCCTGTCTTTGGGAGAAGCAAGCGCTGTGTGATGTCGTCTCGCGATCATCCGCATGATGCGTCGGCTCACCGGAGACTTCGCGTTTCGCTCCTCAATGTCTTGGCCATGAATACCGATGCAATATACTAGTACTGTGCCTGTTTGTATCACGTCTATGATGTCATGATGCCGACGGTTATATTTCGTTCCATCATCCTGAGTAAGAGTCTTTTGCGGGGAGTTGTGCTCGTGATGTTGAGTTTTAGAGGGCTTCTGGTCGCAGCTTCGTGTTTCAGTGTGCTTGGCTGCATGGTGGAATCGGTCGTTTCTCCAGAGCAGAAAGTAGTCAACCCAAGCAGGTCTACTGTCGTGCCTTCGGTTCGGAGCATTGGGTTCTGTTCCCCACCGTCCTGGGACGGAGAGATGGAAGATTTTCATGGATATGGCATGTCGACCGTCAGTCAAGATGCTGCAGATCGTGCCGCACGCCTGGAGGTAGCGAAGCAATTTGATGTTCAGATGATTCAAGAAGACACCGTGCGTGAGGGCGAATCTAGCGGAGGAGATTTTTGGTATACGCTCCGTTCTGATGCCGTCGAGAAAACGAATGTACGCATCAACGGACTGACCATTCGTGAGCGTCATTTCAATTCGTCCTGCGGTCAATACTTCGCGTTCGCAGTACTTGATCATGAGCGTTCAGTGAGTGTGCTTGTCGCGGATCTTCAGGCGGGAAATCAGGATGCAGAATTTTTGCGTGCACAACTGCAGGCACAGATCGACGGGGGGGATCTTGTTGGCACTCTCTGGGCACTGCACCAGCTTCTGCGCGTTCAAGAGATTCAGAACGCTCACCTCCAACGCCTTCGCATTCTTGATCCAGGTTCGTGTCATGAACGAGTCGTATGTCATGCCTACACGACTAAGATCCTTGAGACACAGTCACGTATCGATGAAGTTGTGAGCTCAATTCGCCTGCGAAGGGTTGAAGGGAATGAGCAAGTCGTGACGTGCGGAGGTGGGCTTTCTGGTGCGCTTGTCGTCAAAGTAACCACCATGCTTGATGGGCATCTTTTCACCCCGACCGACCTGCCGGTGGAGTTCGCCTTTGAGAGGGGAAGTGGCAGCGTTAGCATGTCCGTGCCGACTAGTGTGCACGGTCAGGCGGAGGCATTTGTGACATTGGTTACGCCGAGTCCTATTGCGGCTCAGGTGAAGGCTCGTCTTGTTTTGGGAGACCTTCCGAAGGAGTTCCCTTCCGACATCAAGCAACGCATTGAGCATATGCGTTCTGAATCAGCAGTGTATTTCATGATGTATCCCCCTTCGGATGCTCTTGCCGCGGGGTTTGACCAATTGGCATGCTTGCTCGTCGCACGGGCCACGCCGGCAGTTGGAACTGTCGCACGGGTCGATGTATTTCCCGAGAAGGGTACTGGTCTGGTGACGAGGCTGGGCGAAAGGCTCCGAGAGGGCGTTGCCAGTGCCCTCGTCCGTACTCGAGCGATTGCTGTCACGGACATAGCCTATGAAGGTGGGAAATTGGCGAGTGTCGTTGTGTCTGGGTGGGTGGACCATGACGTACGAGGGGATCTCATTGTGTTTGCGAACGTAAAGGATGAGGTGACTAATCTAGTACAAGGGGAGGCCGACGTACGGATCAGCAAAGGGGCTTTGGGTTCGTTGGGTATTCGGGGATACGACCTTGCCGCGCGTGGGGAAATCACTTCCCATGTCCAGGCAACGGGCCAGCAAGACGCCATCGTCGGGCGAGATGGAGCGACAATGGCATTCGTTCCCGAGGGAAGTTTCGTCATGGGCACGTCGAGCGGAGAGCTGGACGAAGGTCCTGCCCACCTCGTATATCTCGATATGTATTATATTGATATCCACGAAGTGACAACCTCCCGCTACGCCGAGTTTCTTCTGGATAGTCCGAAGGCGGAGCCGCATAAATGGAGCACCGTTACGGTGGAGACTCATCGAGAGAAGCCAGTCATTGGGGTCTCCTGGACCGATGCGACACGATATTGCCGTTGGGCTGGGAAACGTCTTCCGAGCGAGGCCGAGTGGGAGCGGGCCGCGAGGGGTGACGATGAGCGGACCTATCCCTGGGGTAATACCTCTCCCAACGAACAGTTGGCAAACTACAATCAACGATCATCCCGGAATGTTTATCGTGATGTCTTGCTGCCGGTTCACAGTTTTGAGGCGGGAAAGAGCCCGTTTGGAGTGTTGAATCTCGCGGGAAATGCATGGGAGTGGGTGGCCGATTGGTATGAGGAGGACTATTATGCACGAAGTCCTGAGTTCAACCCTGCTGGGCCTATGACTGGAGAGGCAAGGGTTCTACGAGGGGGAGCGTGGATAGATGGACCACAGCTCATCCGCACGACCGACCGGTTCAAGTTCGCCCCGACCACTGAGACGGATCTCATAGGGTTTCGATGTGCGATGAGTGCGACAATGGCCCCTTACTGAGTTAGATGTATATCATTGTATATTGGATTGTAAGTTGTTGATTATAAGAAAGGAGCATGAATTGGAAAACTTGAAGTCTAGGCGCTTGTTTGAGGAGGCCAAACGCCATATTCCCGGGGGGGTGAATAGCCCGGTGCGAGCGTTTAAATCAGTCGGAGGCACACCTCCGTTTATTGATCGTGCAAAGGGCGCGCGGATTTACGATGTGGACGGGAACACATATCTTGACTATGTCCTTTCTTGGGGACCGATGATCTTGGGTCACGCTCACCCTCGTGTGGTGCGGGCCGTGTCGGCTGCTGCGGCAAATGGAATGAGTTTTGGTGCATCGACGGAGTTGGAGATTACGTTGGCTAAGTTGGTGAAGTCAGCGTTTCCGTCTATGGATCTCTTGCTCATGGTCAATTCTGGTACTGAGGCGGTCATGAGCGCTATTCGTGTGGCTCGAGGGTTTACCAAACGAGAGAAAATTCTCAAGTTTGAGGGCTGCT
>JAJDBL010000356.1 GCA_029261375.1 Nitrospirales bacterium | reverse complement strand
GAATACGGATCCGACGGACGATACCCTGTCACGGGGTGGTTCACATAATCTGATCATCGGACGGTATCATCAATATCCCAGCGTGGGTGGCTTGGTGGCTGGGGCTGACAATATCATCAGTGGCGTGGGCGCGAGTGTGAGCGCAGGAACCCTGAACATCGCGAGCGGTAGTTTCGGCAGTGTGAGCGGGGGAACGGGAAATGTCGCGAGTGGCGGTTTCGCCAGTGTGAGTGGCGGGCGATTCAACGAAGCCAGCGGCAGTGTTGCCAGTGTCAGCGGGGGTGACACGAATCTCGCCAGTGGGAATCAGGGCAGTGTGAGCGGAGGACTTCGAAACGATGCGAGTGGTCTACGAGCCAGCATAAGTGGTGGACGCGACAATGTCTCGAGTGCCTTTGACTCCAGTGTGAGTGGGGGATTCGATAATGTTGCGAGTGGCACCGGGGCCAGCGTGAGTGGCGGTGACGGCAACGAGGCCAGCGGCACCGAATCGAGCGTGAGCGGGGGAGCTGCCAACGAGGCCAGCGGCAATCTCGCCAGCGTGAGTGGTGGCGCCTTTAACGACGCAATAGCGGTCGCGGCCAGTGTGAGTGGAGGAACGCAGAACCTCGCGAGTGGTAACACTGCCAGCGTGAGTGGCGGAGAGAACAACACGGCCAGTGGTGGTCGATCCAGCGTGAGTGGTGGCGATGGCGGCGAAGCGAGTGGATCTGCCGCCAGCGTGAGTGGCGGCGCCTTTAACGCAGCAAGTGGGAGTCGGTCCAGCGTGAGTGGCGGAGTGAATCGTTCCGCGCCAGGGAACGACGACTGGGTGGCCGGCAGCCTGTTTGAAACCAACTAACACCGAGAGCCTCATATGACCTCTGAGCCCGGTGGTACGCAGCCATCGGTCTTGGGAGGCCTTACTCCGTTTTCCAGTCATTCACACGGCGGGGGAGGTGGCGTTAAAAAAAATCGAGGAGTGAGCAGTCAGGATTCAAGAGTATGACGCACGGAGAGGCGAGAGAAGGAAGACGAATGTGTATTCTGAATTCTCAATCATCATTCTTCACAGGCATTCACAACCAAGAGGGGGGGGTGAACATGCAGAAAACACCAACACACCGTTTCAACCGAGCCGTCACATCATCCATCATTGTTCTGCTGTGCCTCGTCATGGCCACACCGGCCATGGCGCGTGAGTCGTTGTCGGCTCTTCGTAACGACGTCAATCAGAATGCGGCGGACATTGGCACGAACGCGGGAGGCATTGCGACCAATGTGGGCGATATTGCTGCGTTGCAAGCCTCGGTAGCGGCGTTGCAAGCGGCATTGGCCGCAGCCCAAGCAACGATCGCGACCTTGCAAGGCGACGTTGACACGAACACGACGGACATCGCCAATCTGGCCGCGAGTCCTGTGTTTGACCTGGAAGGCCTTGTCTCGGTCGATAATAATGTCCTCGATGGATTGACGCCTCCCCATATTCTTTTCACCGGCGCGAACGTTCACGTGCGAAGTGGGTCGGGAGCGACGAATGATGGATCGGATTCTGGTCCAACCATTGGGCTTGGTAATTTGATTGTTGGCTACAACGAGGCGAATTCCAATCCTGATCCCGACATCCTGTCTCGAGGAGGTTCGCATAATCTCGTGGTCGGACGGGCACACCAATATACGCGTTGGGGCGGTCTTGTGGCCGGGGGAGATAACGTCCTCAAGGGTGCACTCGCGAGCATCGTTGGTGGGGCCTTCAATGAAACGAGTGCGAACACAACGAGTATTTTGGGAGGCAACTTCAATGTCACGAGCGCGAGTTTAGCGACCGTGGCTGGCGGGCGTGACAATGAGGCAAGCGGGATCAATGCCAGCGTGAGCGGAGGTGTGAGTAATGTTGCGAGTGGCGACCGCTCGAGTGTGACCGGTGGAGCGAGCAATGAAGCGATTGGATTCAATGCCAGCGTGACTGGAGGTCTCAACAACGATGCGACCGGCAACAATGCCAGTGTCACCGGTGGTCAGCAGAACGACGCGATTGGAGTTGCCGCCAGTGTGAGTGGTGGCTTTCAAAATGACGCTACGGGTGTGTCATCGATCGTCAGTGGGGGCAGTCAAAATGAGGCTAGCGGGCTTGAAGCTAGCGTGGCCGGAGGAAGCAGCAACCTGGCGAGTGCCGTCCACGCGAGTGTGGGTGGCGGTACTGACAATGAGGCCGCTGGTGACGATTCCAGCGTCAGTGGAGGCCGTTTAAACGAAGCCAGCGGGCTCTTCTCCAGCGTGAGTGGCGGGACAAACAATCTGGCCAGCAACAACAATGCGAGTGTCACAGGTGGCTTGAACAACACGGCCAGTGGTTTCAACGCGACTGTATCCGGTGGTCAGCAAGGGCTCGCCTCAGGGAACTCCTCGAGTGTCAGTGGAGGGACGAACAGTCTCGCGACCAATACCTCCGCCAGCGTCGCCGGTGGACAGAACAATAGAGCGATGGGTGTTCATTCGAGCGTGAGTGGTGGACTCAATCGCGTGGTTAACGGCATTCATAATTGGCGGGCCGGCGGTCTGTTTCAGACGAACTAATCCTGAGCAACCCGTGTGAACCCTAGCCCGGTGGCCTTGTGCCACCGGGCTTCGCGGGTCGTTAGGACAAATGATTCCCCCATCCTCCCCTTCCCCCGCGAGGGGGGGAAGGGGAGGACGACACTACTTGTTTACTGTCGAGAGAACGTAAACGTTCCAACCGAGGCTTCCTGGCCACCTGGAGCGAGTGGGCCGCTCGCAAATCTAGAAATCGGTTCTGCGGGATTCGTGGCATTGTTTGGAGACCCATAACTCTCTCCACTGTCTGTCCCCGCATCATACGGAAACAGTGTCACTTCGATGGTGTTCCGCCAGGCGTTGTTGTCGCAGAGGTTGAGATCGTGAACCCCGACAAACCAATCTGGGCTTGGGGCCAACATTGAGACGAGCGACACCAGGGAGAAATCCGGCCGTGCTTCAAACGTCACACTGACCATTCCCGGTGACACGCCGATACCTCCGCCCGAGATTTCCATGTCGGCGGTATTATTCACGATTGCTCCCAAGACTTCGTCATTGAGGGGGGCCTTGCTGCCCGTTTCTGCCATGTTCTCGATCCCGGGACTCGCTAAACCGCCGGGTTGCCAGAATGTGACATCGCTGTTGTGGGTCGCGCCGATCAATCCCGAAAAATGTGGGCCACCTGGAAAATCGGTGGGGTGTGTCTCTGCACTCCACGTACTGGTGAAGGTGACTCGGTAGGTCATCGCGTCTCCGCCGGTCGCGCAGACGACCGTATCACCTGGTGGAGGGCCGTCCGGGGTTGCCGGGTCGTCCGGCATCTCATCTGAGGGTGCTGCGGGAGCGATCGCATGAAAACGATCGTGGATGAGGGTAAAACAGGTGGTATCTATCGCACCGGGATCATCGGGACACAGTTCTCGTTGAGTCTGAACGATCCCTTGGACGGTTTCAGTGAATCCACCATCAAGAGCTAAGATCTTGATGTCAAGTTCATTGGATGGATCGGCGTCTTCAAGACGATTGCCCCAATCCGGCACGACGGTAATGAAGTCTCCCGGAAGCAACTGCGCGCCTTCATCCAGCTCGGTGAGCAAATTGACCTTTACGCTCGCTTCATACCGACAGCTCTCGACCTGTTGGAAATCGTCGGGCATGCCTTCGACAGAGGTCAGAAGGCGATAATCGTCAATATCAGGTTCCATGGCGCGGTGTGACGCGAAGAATCCCACAAGGATTGGTCCTGAAGGAGCACTGCGCGTGAACACAGTAAGGCGCACGACGGCTTTAGAGATCGTGTCTGCCGTGTCCGTCTTGACGTTGAATCGCGCGACGTCTACTCCAAGGTCTGAAGATCCAGGTTCATCAGGACAGTCCGCGAATTGCGCCGATGCTGTTGCTGGAATCAATATCAGACCGAGGACTACAGCGAGAAGTCCGTTTCGTCTCATGGCCGTCTCCCTTCTATGACGCATGGCTGTCATTACTTGTGTCGAAAGCCAGCGGCTCTCGTATTTCATCACTCAGAATCATCAATGAGTCGCATTATAGTGCTGCGTTCCCAGGCGAAGTACAGCATTAATTGCGATTATTTTTGTGATAGTTCCGTGATGAGGCGGTGACGTATGTTCGATATGCTAGTGCGTTTTCTTTGGGAAGGGTAAGGGGTGTGCTATGGAAATGATAAGCGCCGGGGAGTCTGTTGTTAGGTAGCGAGTTTGTGTGGATTGCGATACGGACAGGTTTTGTCGCTACAGCGATCGGGAATGGTCTTTGTGCCTTCGACCATGAGTGCCCCACACTTCTTTCCCTCTCTGACGAACGTGCATTTCTTTCCCGTCGGGCGTGAATCAAGCCATGTGTTGCATCCCTGTGCCGTACATTTATAGATTGGGCCGAATCGCCCACGCGC
>JAJDBL010000355.1 GCA_029261375.1 Nitrospirales bacterium | reverse complement strand
GGTCTTGCGCAAACGCGCCTTCCTCTGGCAGCCCGGAGTCAGGGTCTTCAACCACTGCGGTGGCCAGCGTGCAGGTATCCTGAATAAAACGATCGAGCGCGTCCGGAGTAAGATCAGAGGTCGAACTCACTGCCGAGCGTTTGCCGACGAAGACGCGCAATCCCAACCGTTTTTCTCGTGCCTTCGAGAGGGTCTCGATTTCTGCTTGCCTGACGCGAACTGAGGCCGTATCTCCTTCGGCAAATACGACGTCGCCATAGGAGGCTCCTTAGGCCTTAGCTTTCTTTAAGATGTCTTCCGCAAGGTTCTGATCGATGGTGTTCATCCGTGGTCCGTGCCTCCCACCGTCATGCCCTCAATCTTGATAGTTGGCAACCCGACCCCCACGGGTACGGACTGCCCGTCTTTCCCACAGGTGCCAATTCCGTCATCAAGCTTCAGATCGTTGCCCACCATCGATACTCGGGTAAGCACCTCCGGCCCATTGCCGATCAGGGTGGCGTCCTTCACGGGCCTGGTGACTTTCCCGTCTTCGATCAAGTACGCTTCGCTCGCGGAAAACACAAACATGCCATTGGTAATATCGACTTGGCCTCCACCGAAGGACACCGCGTACAATCCGTTCTTCACGGATCGAATGATGTCCTCAGGATCGGATTCTCCCGCGAGCATAAAGGTGTTGGTCATCCGTGGCATGGGCATGCTCATGAAGCTTTCTCGGCGTCCATTGCCGGTGAGAGGGATGCCCATAAGGCGGGCGTTTAAACGATCGGTGATGTAGCCCTTGAGGATTCCATTTTCGATCAACGTGGTGCGACTTGTCGCGGTCCCTTCGTCGTCCATGTTGAGCGAGCCGCGTCTCCCTGGAATGGTGCCATCATCGACGACCGTGCAGAGTGGTGATGCGACCTTTTCGCCAATACGATCGGTAAAGGCAGAGGTTTTCTTGCGGTTGAAATCAGCTTCGAGTCCATGTCCGATGGCTTCGTGGAGTAAGATGCCTGGCCAGCCGGGGGCTAGCACGACATCCATCATGCCTGCAGGCGCGGGAGCAGCGTGGAGATTGACGATCGCTTGTCGCGCCGCTTCTTTGGCGTAGTGCTCAAAGCGGTTTTCATCAAAGAAAAACGAAAACTCGCCACGTCCTCCTCCCCCGAACGATCCCATCTGTCGAACGCCATTATCCTCTGCGATGCAGGTGACTTGAAGGCGTGAGAGTGGCTGAACGTCGCCGAGGACCCATCCTTCGGACGACGCGACCATGACCGTCTTGTTTTCGGTGGCGAACGAGGCCATGACATTCTTGATTTTCGGATCGTACGAACGGGCAATTGTGTTGATTCTTTCCAGCAAGTCCACCTTCTCTTTTGTGGCAACTTCAGTGGCGGGAGTCGTCACCGGATAGAGTGAGCGGGGCGCGGGGGTATTGCCTGCTGTCGCCACGATGGCGCCGTCACCAGGTGACCGCGCGATGTATTTTGCCGTTTTCGCGGCGATTTGCAGTTGTTCGAGTGTGACTTCATCCGTGTATGCATAGCCAGTTTTTTCGCCGGCTGTCGCGCGGACACCGACTCCCTGGGAGACATGCTTGGATGCCTTCTTCACAATTCCTTCTTCTAATGACACCGAGTCGGAAATACTGTGTTCGAAGTATAAGTCAGCGTCGTCGACTTCCGGAATTTTGACCAGTCCAATCGCCTGATCAATTTCGCGTTCGGTGACGCCAAACTGCTGGAGGAGGGCGTGATTGTCCGTCATACGTTCTGTTCCCCTTGTCTGAATGGATAGGATGGGCGGGACTGTACGATGCTCTTTTGATTATAGTCGAAGGCAAAAGAGTGGGGCAACTGCGCCCTGGTTGCCAAGCGTAGATACCGTTCTGTCAACAATAACTCATCGGTGTTTTTCGCCATTGAGGCTCTTCCTACTGTGTGATATGAGGATGTAAAACAGTGATCGATTTCTCCCGTCGTGATACGATCTGGGGTGATGCTCACCATCACCTTGGCACGAAGTGATCATTCCGATGGGGTGATCGGCGTATGAGACACGAGCCATGACGATATCCCCGCAACAACTGTACCGAATCTTCATTGTTCTCGCGGTCACGAGCGCGATATTTGCCATTGCGCTAGGTCGCGGGACATTGTTTATTTCCGAACATAGCCATCGGAATGCGAAGGTTGAGGCCGAGCACATCGCGGATGATCTCTCGAGTCGAACAAGCCGTAAAGTACGGAGTTATGCACTTTCAGCCGATTCGGTCGCACACGAGGTCAGTGTTGACGGGTTGTCGCGCGGTCAATTGGAACAAGCCTTACGTGAGCTCCTCGTGATCTATCCTGATCTGGTCAGTGTTCGAGCCATGCAGGAGGCATCGACCTCAGCATTGGAGGGGTGGCAGGAGATCGCGCGTTTTGACCGAGTGAGCGAAGCTGTGATCGAGCAGCGAGCGGTTGATGGCAACGGGGGAGCCTATACAGGGACAGGTGATGCAGCGTGGTATACGCACTTGCTCCACACGCGGACTGGTGATTGGAGGGAAGTCTCGTTTCACGCGCAAAGCCAAACGGTATTAATGGAATACGGGGCTCCGTTTTCGTTTGCGCTTCAATCGCCGCATGGAATGGATACGCGTGGTGTGATTGTGTTGACCGCATCTCCAAAGGCGCTCAGTTTTTTATCCAACTCAAGAAAACTCGGATCGCTGGGCTATACCTTTGTCGTCTCGGAAATGGGTCGGATTTTATCCCATCCCATTCTCGATTATATCGGCAAAGAGATTCGTGATGTTGCGCTCATCGACAAGGTGCTCTCGTCATTGAATCTTGCCGAAGGCAACAGGCGACATCAAAACGTTCATGATTTGTGGTCGGGTAAGAACTCGTTAGTCTTCTTGGAACCGATCCCGTCGGTGGGTTGGATCATGGGGACGGTTTTTATTGAGAAAGAAGTATTGCAGGATGGGCAAAACATTCGACGTGCCATCATTGTCTTCGCCTGGATGCTCGTGAACTTCTTGTTTTTCTACTGTTTAATCTTGTTTCGTGCCCATGAAGGGACGCACTCGGGACTATGGGCTGGTTCGTTCGCATTTTCTGTGTTGAGCGTGATTCTCACGGTGATCGTGTGGACCCTCGAAATCCAATCTCCATCGGAGAAGGGGTCGGGCGGCACTGTTATTCATGATAAAGCAGATCTCACGAACTTTTTGAGTAATCTTGTTGGCCACAACCCGACCGAACACTATCTGGAGGAAGGTGATGCCCCGCTCTATATCCGGACGGGGTTATTTATTCAATCAGTAGAGTTCACCAGTGCAAATAACGCCGTCATTACGGGATACGTGTGGCAGAAAACCACCACTCCCGAGGGTGTTGTAATCCCCGACGAAGCGCTTGGTGTGATTTTTCCTGAAGCTGAGGATATGAACCTTGAACTCGCCTATACAGAGGAAGGCGTCAGAGGGTGGTACATTCGGTCAACCCTGCGGCAACCGTTTGACTATTCCAAATATCCGTTTGATCGTGAAGAGCTATGGATTCGGATGTGGCCCAAGGAATTCTATAAATCCATTATCCTGATACCGGATCTTGAATCCTATCCAATGATCAACTCGAAGGCGACGCCGGGCTTGGAAGAGAATATCGTACTCGAAGGCTGGTTCGTGAAAAATACGTCGTTTAGCTATCGGTTCCATCGATACAATGCGGGTTTTGGGCGTGAGGGGTTTGAAAAGCATACGCCGTTTCCTGAGCTCTATTTCAATATTGATGTCCGAAGAAA
>JAJDBL010000354.1 GCA_029261375.1 Nitrospirales bacterium | reverse complement strand
GGATATGCTTAGAGTGACGCCAGTTCACGACTCGTATCTTCTTGATGGGTATTTACACGGGAGTTCAGAGTATTAACATCGCGTCCCCGTACGAATAGAATCGATAATCATGGTTGATTGCTTCTTGATACGCCTGAAGCACGAACTCTTTGTCTGCAAATGCGCATACCAACATTAACAGCGTGGTTTTTGGAAGGTGGAAGTTGGTGATCATCGCGTCTACCGCGTGAAATTGGAAACCTGGGTAGATGAACAATGCCGTCTCTCCCTCTTGGGGACGCAGTGTTTCTCCCTGACCCGCCGTTTCTAATGCTTTCACCGTTGTTGTTCCAACTGCAACCACTCGGCCACCTTCGGCCCTAATTCGCGCTAAAGTTTGGCAGGTTTCACTGTCAATGCTGAACCATTCTGGGTCCATCTTATGATCCGTGATGTCATCAGTCATGACCGATAAAAACGTCCCTAGTCCGGTGTGAAGGGTGATTGATAGGATCGTGACTCCCGCGTGGCGAAGGTTTTCGAGAAGGTTCGGCGTGAAATGGAGGCCCGCCGTTGGGGCTGCGATTGCGCCTGGAACCTTTGCGTACACGGTCTGGTAACGCTCAATGTCATCCTGTGTCGGGGCACGTTTGATGTATGGCGGCAGCGGTGGAAGACCGATGCTGCTGAGTTGGTCGTGAATGTTGTGTGGTTGTTCAAACGTCACGAGTCTCCGAGCCGTGTCTGGGTTGATGGCGCTAACTGTAGCAGTGACCTCGTCCTGGAACTGCAACTGCTGTCCGACATGGACTTTCCCGCGAAGAAACGTCTCCCAGGTATTCGGGGAGATTTGTCGAATAAGAAAACACTCGATTCGTCCGCCGCTTGGTATTTTGGTTCCTATTAGTCTGACCGCTATAACAGAGGTGTCATTGATCACGAGCGCATCGCCGCGGTGTAGGAAGTTGGGAAGCTCAGAAAACGTATGATGATTCAGGCTGTGATCTGCTCGAGACAGCACCATAAGTTTTGAGTGATCTCGTGGCGTGACGGGGTTTTGTGCAATTAGTGCGGGATCGAGGGTGTAGTCAAAATCGTCTGTGCTGATCATAGGTCGTATGCTGGATTGCGCTTGGGTTCAGGGCGTTGGTATCATACTCGGATCTGTAAATTGCGTGGAGGAAAGGGAGGAATATGATTACCAGTGACGTGATGACATCATATATTCAGCAATCGATGCCAGATGCTGTGGTCACCGTGATAGATCTCAAAGGGACCATGGACCATTTTAAGCTCAAAGTTGTATCAGAAGCGTTCTCAGGGAAACCGATTATGGATCGTCATCGAATGATTTATCAGGCCTTAGATGTGCCGATGAAAGATGGTCGAATCCACGCACTTGAGATCACTGCAGAAGCCAACGATGGATCATAACGTTGAATAGAGGAGGAGAGTAACATGTCAGATCCCATTCAGGAAGAAGTCGATCGGGAGATCAAAGAGAATAAGATTCTTATCTACGGCAAAGGGACAAAAGCCCAACCAAAATGTGGATTTACAGCAGAAACGATGCAGTTTTTTGACAAGTATGGCTACGAATACGAGTTACTCGACGTGCTGGAGAATCCCGCAAAGCGGGAGGTGCTCACAAAGATGACGAATTGGCCCACGCTTCCTAAAGTCTTTATCGGCGGGACCTTCTACGGCGACACTGATGTTCTGGATCCTATGGAAGCCAAAGGCGAAGTTGAGCCCCTGATTAAGAAAGCGTTTGAGGCGGCGTAACCTGCTCCCTGTATACGGTATGAGGAGCGGGAACGCATGGGCCAACATCGAATGGAACTGACCCCAGAGGAAAAGCACAGGATTTATCTTGAAGAGAGAGTGCGATTTCAGGCAAAAAAGCGAATCCGACGAGAAACGCGTAAACGTCGGATGGGATGGCTGATGGGGTTTGGTCTCCTGTTTGTGTTTGTCACTACCGTGATCATTCCAGAGCGGGAACGGCGGCGTTTCGTTCCTCAGGACACACCCAAGGATTTTGAAGAGTTGAACTGATGCCAGCACAGACAATGTTTGAGAAAATATGGGATGCTCATGTGGTCCGTGAGAACGAGGCTGGCACCACCTTGCTCTATATTGATCGTCATTTGGTCCACGAAGTGACGTCACCGCAGGCCTTTGAGGGGCTAAAGCTTGCCGGAAGGACCGTGCGACATCCTGAGTTTACGTTAGCCGTGCCCGATCACAATGTTCCGACCACTGATCGTAGTGCTGGCATCGCAGATCCGGTCAGCGCGACGCAGATTAAGACCCTCGAGACAAATTGTCAGGAATGGGGAATTCCGTTCTTTGGTCTTGATGATCATCGACAGGGTATTGTCCATGTGATTGGACCCGAACAAGGGTTCACCTTGCCGGGGATGACGATTGTGTGCGGGGATTCTCACACCTCCACGCATGGGGCGTTTGGCGCTCTCGCTTTTGGCATTGGGACGAGCGAAGTCGAGCACGTGCTCTCCACGCAATGTTTGCTACAGACAAAGCCGTGCACGATGCTCATTCAGGTCGACGGAGCGCTTTCTCAACACTGCTCAGCAAAAGACATTATTTTGGCAATTATTCACAAGATCGGGACCGCGGGTGCGACAGGATATGTGATCGAGTACGCAGGTGAAGCCATACGCGCCCTTTCGATGGAAGGCCGGATGACGTTATGCAATATGTCGATCGAGGCTGGAGCACGAGCAGGGATGATTGCTCCCGATGTGTGCACCTTTGAGTATGTTCGTGGGCGTCCGCTGGCGCCTGTCGGAGAGAAATTTGAGGATGCCGTTCAACGTTGGAGGCAACTCACGACAGATGCTGAGGCGGTGTTTGACACGATCATTCGATTAAAAGCTGAGGACATCGCTCCACAGGTTACGTGGGGAACGAGTCCCGGAATGGGGACTGCCGTTGATCAACGGGTTCCTGACCCAAGAATGATTGCAGATGACAACATTCGCGCCTCGACGCAACAGGCACTCGCCTACATGGGACTGACGCCAGGTACTCCGATTACGGAGATCACAATTGATAAAGCGTTCATCGGCTCATGTACCAATGCCAGGATTGAAGATCTTAGACTCGCGGCGACGTATGTCAAAGGGAAGACGGTTCATGACAGTGTGCACGCTATGGTCGTGCCGGGGTCTGGTCTCGTGAAGAAACAAGCTGAAGATGAAGGTTTGGATGTCGTATTTGAAGCGGCCGGGTTCGAATGGCGAGAAGCAGGCTGTTCGATGTGCTTAGCCATGAATCCCGATGTTCTCAAGCCGGGCGAGCGTTGTGCCTCGACCAGCAACCGTAATTTCGAGGGCAGGCAGGGAAAAGGTGGCCGTACGCATCTGGTTTCTCCCGCGATGGCGGTTGCCGCTGCCATTGAAGGACACTTTGTGGATATTCGATCATGGAATCGTTCATAAGATTAACGGGGCTTGTTGCTCCGCTTGACCGGTTGAACGTCGACACCGATCAGATCATTCCCAAGCAGTACCTCAAAAC
>JAJDBL010000353.1 GCA_029261375.1 Nitrospirales bacterium | reverse complement strand
CCAGCACTATAGCCCTCTCGGGCGAGGCATGTGCGTGGGCGGGCAATGGACGGGTGATCGCGGATTTGCGGGCACTGATCGAAGCTTCGGACCGGCTGGAGCCAACTGTTTTGGGCCAACGCCGGAAGAAGTCAACGCTTTTGCAATGGCAAAGTCCATCATATTTCCTGGCGAGATATTTCTCCCTGACGACCCACGCCACGGTGGGCAGATCCGAACTTCAGAAGACGCATTGTTGCTCGATGGCATGAATGGGTATCGCTCCCCACCCTCCCCCTGGCAGGGCACAATAAAAATCATCAACAGTCCTGTGATTGCTGTAGACGTGAACCGGGATCGGAAGTTTACTCCACGGGAGTCCATTTTGTTTCTCAACCATGCTCTCGAGGCCCACGGTGGACACTTTATGATCTTTCGCCATCTGCTTCCGGCGAGATGTAATAGTGACCCACCCTTATTTTGTTGAGATGGCTGTCATTGAGCAGCCAGGAGAATCATATGGCTAGATATATTTCGTCTCTCGCCATACGTTTCACCGTACTTGTAGTCACGGTTGGAACACCACTACACGTCCACGCACAATTCCCTGAGGCGGGAGCAGGGTTCGCGTCCGATGCGCCAGCGACCATTTATACTCAAGTCGCCTATTCAGATGAGAATGGTATGTTGGTGCTGCAACATGTTCTCCGTCCCGGTCCATTCTTTACGTCTGACCAAACGGGAATCGTTTATCGCTTTCGCGATAATGCAACAGGCCAAGGGTGTCCGGGACTCAAGCCGGTATTTGCTGATGGGACCGTGCTATTCGATGACACGCCGGCATATGCCCAGCTCGGGCCTGGATTGAGCGAGGCTGATCAGGCAAGACGGTCGATCACCGAGGTTGTTTTTCGCACGGGATGTCCCACAGAACACGAACAGCCACGATCAACACGCGCCATAGAGGATCTTGAAGCAGCGGGTGTCGTAGAACTCGTGCGCAACGTCGATTTGGTCAACGTTCCATCCGTACCCTCACCAGACATGCGGCGCAACTTTCGTCTGTGGGAGGGACCCGCGAACGGAGTCTCTTGGTTTGACGGACTCCTTTCATCTCAAAGCATTGCCGATAACCTTGAGTTGACCGACATCGTTGACGGAGACCCTCAATCCCGTTTTTCAAGAGACTTTCGGAAAGCTCGTGGGCTTCCTGGGATCGTACGTCCCCGCTTACAAGGGTGGTCTCAAAACAGGGAGATGTACTATGTGACCTATGAAACCTGCTCGAACCCAACTTGGTCAGAGACTGGATTCTGTCAAGGCGATGGAATATCAGAAGTATTTATCACCCGAGGAGGTTCTTCGATTGGCGCTACGGGTATGACAAACATCGTCTCCGGAGTCCCTTTTCCGAGACACGAAATCGAAGTTGGAAATCGCCCAGCAAATGAGATTCGCTATAGTCCTATCGTAACTGGGTTGTGTGCCGGAGGAAACTGGGTTGTAAATATGGATCGAGTGGCCAAATTTGAGGGAACAGACGCTGGGGTCGGCTTTACCTTTGGGAGAAGCAACTGCTTTGGTCCAACGCCGCAGGAAGTGAAAGACTTTACGTCACGTAATGAGATCGTATTGCCCGGCGAAATATTTCCCTCAGACGATCCACGCCACGGCGGACAAATCCGGAACTCCGCCGACTTCTTCGCGCTTGAGGGCATGAACGGCTTCAGCGCGACACCTACACCTTGGATACAGGGCAAAGTGAAAATCGTGAACAGTCCCGTGATTGCCGTCGACCTGAATAGGGATCGTCAATTTGAATCCAAGGAGTTTATCGCCTTCCCCGACTTCGTACTGGAAACCAACCGAGATGGCGCGTTTTCGCCGTCTCTCGGACAATGACCATGTACGCTTGGTCGGTCATATCTGCTGCAATCATGTGCAGCATCGTCATGATCTCTGGCACCAGCCTTGCAGCACCGCCGGTGATCACGGACCTTGTCGTCTCCCGCCTGACATTAGACGTTGGAACAGGCCAGCAAGACGTCACCGTCTCGGTCCATGTCTTCGATCCCGACGATGACCTCAAAGCGCAAGGCGTCAAGGTCATTGTGCGTCCTACGGAAGGAACAAAAACCAAGATTGTCCTCGTCGACGATGGCACGGGGAGTGATCAAGTACCAGGAGACGAACGGTTTAGCGGCACACTAACGATTGATACCAACATGCCTCAACACATCGGACTGGCGGTGAAAGCCAAGGACCGGGAAAAGAACAAATCCACCCTGGGAGCGATCATCACTATTGGAGATCCTGCAACCAGCCCAACGCTGTCCAGTATCACTGTCGACCCTCCCGCCCTCGAAGCCGGCACGGGCGTCCACATCGTCGTCGTCAGCGCCCAAGTTGACGATCCGAATGATGATATTTCCAGTGTGACGCTGAACCAATTGCATGCATCCGGGAAACTGAGGGTGCTTCGGACCCTTCGCTCCCTCGCTGATAACGGATCGGGGGTCGATCCCATCGCTGGAGATGGCATCTATACCGCCCAAGCGACATTTGATACGACAACCGCACAAACCGTCCCTCTCCAGATCCTAGCTACCGATACGGCAGGTCATCGCGTCGTACACGAACTCGACCTGTTTGTTCGCGTCGATACTGTACCCCCAGAGCTAAGTATTACCAGCCCCATTCCCGGAACGGCGGTGCTCGCCGCAAGACAAGTTATTACTGGGACAGCGTCCGACGTGACCCTCGCACGCATCACCTGCAACACGATGCCAGCAACCCTCGAGGATGAGACGTTCGCCTGTCCCGAACTGACATTGGCACCAGGCGCGAACGATATTGCTGTCGTGGCCATCGATACCCTTGGGAACAGGACGGTGGTCACGCCCACGTTCGTGCTAGAGGGGAGAAAAGGATTCCGTGATCTGAATGCGTTTATCTACACCCAAGTCAGCTATTCCGACGAGGACGGAAGGTTGGCGTTGCAACATGTCTTCAATCCGGAATCGTTCTTTACCTCGGACCAGACCGGTGTGGTCTATCGCTTCAAAAACAGTAGCGGACAAGGATGCCGAAGATTCAAACCGGTGTTTGCCGATGGAACCGTCTTATTCGACGACACCCCAAGCTTCGCACATGCCCAAACAGGACTGAGCGTCGTAGACCACGCACGGCGAACGATCACCGATGTGTTCTATCTGGACGGCTGTCCAAGTGAAAATGATGCGCCACGTTTCGAACAAGATGTCTTTGACCTCGAACAAGCTGGCAAAGTTGAACTCGTCCCGAATGTTGATATTGTGAACGCCCCGTCGGTGCCATCACCATCTCTCCGACCGAACGCGCAGTTGTGGGAGGCACCACCCGACGGCATTAACATCTACAACGGACGCCAGGCGAAACAAAAGGTTTCAGACAACCTTGACCTGAACGACATCGTCACCGATGTAGAAAATGTGCTTGGTCTCCCAGGAATAGTGCGGCCTCGATTGCAAGGATGGTCCGAGGGTCGGAAGATGCACTACGTCACGTACGAAATTTGTTCCGACGAACAATGGGGGACTGGTAGAGGGTCCGCACAATGGCAAGGTACGGGTTTCTGTGTTGAAGATGGAGTCAGAGACGTTCTGTTCACTCGATCGGGCCCAACGATTTCTCTCACAGGAATGGCCAATGTGCGTCCGGGCATTTCGTTTCCAAAGGCAGAAATTGCATCGGGAAATATTCCGGCTACGGGAGCCCACTACAGCCCAATCTTGGCAGGCATGTGCATAGGCGGGGTGTGGACGGGAAGTCGAGGGTTTGCTGGAGCCGACGTTGCCTCTGGTCCTCCGGGGGCGAACTGTTTTGGCCCTACACCGGCAGAAGTCAATGCCTTTACTACCGCGAATTCGATCGCACTTCCAGGAGAGGTATTTCCTCCTGATGACCTACGTCATGGAGTACAAATTAGAACATCGGATGATATCGCGGCACTCGAAGGAATGAACGGATTCAGTACAATCCGAATACCATGGGAAGGCACAATCAAAATTACGAATAGTCCTGTGATTGCGGTTGACCTCAATCAAGATCGCAAATTCAGTCGTCACGAGTTTATTAGTTTTCCGAATCACGTTTTGAAATCCAGTACGGGTGGGAACTTCAATGTCTTTAACCCCGGGAGCCCGTTTCTCGCCGAATGAAAGGCACAACGCTGCCATGAGACAGACATCACGGCCGTTTGAGACCGAGATTAACCGCGACCCTGAATTGGAGACACGTTCCTGATGCCCGCATCATTCTCTTGCCGACGAGGCCTGTCGATAACTGCGTCGGTATTCTTTGCAATACTAAGCTGTGCCATATACGGCACATCCCTTGTCATGCCAATGTCATCGCATGCCCAGTTTCCTGAAACCGGGCCCGGCTTTACGCCAGATTTCTATGCGGGAATTATCGACACCCAAGTCGCGTATTCCAATGAGAACGGCATGTTGGTTGTTCAACACGTCCTCAATCCAGGTCCGTTTTTTACGTCGGACCAGACGGGTACTGTTTATCGATTTCGAGAAGATATAACTGGACGAGGGTGTTCCGAGCTCAAACCGGTATTCGCCGACGGGACCGTCTTGTTCGATGAAACCCCAGCGTTCGCGCAACTTCGGCAAGGCTTGAGCGACGCGGACCGGGCACGACGGTCAATCACCGAGGTATTCTTTCGAGATGGCTGTCCCACAGAAGACGAGCAGCCAACATCAGAGGATGCGATTCTTTCTCTTGCGGAGTCGGGGACCGTTCACCTGATGCAAAACACTGACGTCGTGAACGCGCCATCGATCCCCTCACATACGTTGCGGCCTGATCAAGACCTTTGGGAAGGCCCTCCCGATTGGATTAATCTTTTTGATGCAACCCAATCCAACCGTACGATCGCAAAAAATGCTGAGTTACGCGACCTCGTCGCTGGTGAGGACTTTGCGTTCTCTACCCCTCGATCGCACAGCTTCACAAGCCAAGCCCACGGATTACCTGGAATCGTTCGAACCCGACATCAAGGATGGTCTGAAGACAAAGCGATGCACTATGTCACCTATGAAACATGCTCCGACGCGACGTGGGCACAG
>JAJDBL010000352.1 GCA_029261375.1 Nitrospirales bacterium | reverse complement strand
ACGCTTCCTCTTCTATAACAGTAGGCTCAATCTTGCTGTGCGAATCCTCACCGATAGACGCCTCAGCTTCCATGGGAACCTCCGAACTGTCATCCAGAGAGCCCAATAGAGAAGAATCCTGTTCAACGATAGACTCCGGATTCTCGACTGCAGGAGATGAAGACGCCGATTCCTGAGCGAGAACGAGAGGTATTTCAATTGCTGTTTCGGTCGCAAATGGCGCCAGTCCAAACGCGTACACCGCGGCACCAGCTCCGATAATAAGCACAACAACGAGGATAGAAAGCTGTACGGGACGGCTAGCTAAACCAGATCGCGCTACATCGACGTCTGAAATCGCCGAAGGCATGTTGGCCTGCTGGAATCCTGACCTTGCAGTTTGAAGGCGATGGAGGGCATCTGCGATGATACTCACGAATGTCTCACTCCGCAGACCTCTTTTGCGGCTCGCCAGAGTGCCAACGAACTGACCTTGGTATTGCCACGCGCATAAGCAGAAAGCAGCGCACGATCGCAGATCTGATTGATGCGCCGCGGAACGCCTGCGCTCAGGCGATGCGCTAGAAGGACAGCAGAGAGATCAAAATGCACCGACTGTGATGACGTGGCAATGGCAAGACGATGGTGAATATATCGTAGGGTCTCTTGCCATCCCAATGGCTCAAGGCGATACCGCACACTAATACGTTGCGTCAGAGGTCGAAGTCCATGGTCGGCGAGGGTATGTTCCTATTCCGGCTGACCAACAAAGAGAAGACACAGCAATTTCTCTTTCTCCGTGTCTAAATTCGAGAGTAGCCGGAGCCCCTCAAGCACTGATGGATTCAAACGATGCGCTTCATCGATGAGAACCGCGACCCGCTCCCCGCCTGCGGCAAATTGAAGCAGGACTCGATAGAGCTCCCCCTGCAACGCGCCAACAGTAAATCCCTCTCCACTCTTTCCTGTCAGATCCTCATAGAGCGCCCTCAGCAGATCGTCATACGTTTGATCTGGGTTAAACAAATACGCAAACTTTACGCCGTGCATGCCCTTTCTCAGCAAATAGCGACACAAGAGAGTTTTTCCTAAACCGACTTCGCCGGTCAAAACCGTAATGCCTCCACTCGCAATCCCAAATTTTAGATGATCTAGCGCTTCAAGATGCTGATTGCACGGAAAGAAAAAGTCTGTGTCAGGCGTCATCCCAAATGGCGACTCGGCGTATCCTAGGCCTCGATAACATCCCTGAAGATCCAAACGAGCCCCTGAGTCCACAACACGAGAGGCCGGAAAATCCATCGTCGTCTGGACCGACGCCATCATCAACCCAGACGCGGAACGCCCGACACCGGTGTCCAGTTTCATGATTGCACCCGCGCGGGAGGAACGTCCGGCTTTCCGACGATATGAGGTGACAAGAAAATCACGAGCTCTGTTTTGGCCGTAACGTCATACGTGCCTCTGAACAATGCGCCCATCCACGGAATATCCCCGAGAATAGGAACCTTGCGTTCTGTCTTCGACGTTTGGTCCTGAATCAGGCCCCCAATCACAACCATTTCGCCATCGCGCAGCCGTACCAAACCGGACGACTGCTTCACATCGAGGGTAGGTGCGGTGGAACCTTGCAGAGACGTCACAATATCGGTCAAGCGTGTAATGATGGGCGACACGTCCAACATAATCCAGCCATCGGCAGAAATCTGTGGAGTCACGGAGAGCACTAAACCCGATGTCACCGATCGAATTTCCTCAGTCACAATGTTCCCGGACCCCGCCGTGCCTTGAACCACCGTTTGAATGAAAAAGGATTGATCCGTCGCCACCTTGATCAGCGCGGGTTGATTATTCATTGTCACGATACGTGGCTGCGAGACCACCTTGAGATCCCCTTGCTCACTCAACGCCGCAAGCACCGTTGAGAAACTGCCACTTTGGAACGCCACGTCAGCCGTCGCAGCCTTCGCGACAAACCCTCCTAACGGGGTGGCAATAATATTGGTCAGCGCAGCCCGTCCATCCCTCCCAAAGAAATCAATCTGATCCCAATTGATGCCCAAACTATAGTTGTCTTGGAGTGTGACTTCGTAGATCCGTGCCTCAATTTCAACCTGTCGATAGAGCGCACCGCGGACTTCAGCCACATAGGAAGCAATACTATCAACACGCCGCCGAAGATCAGTCACCTGGATTGTCCCCGAGAGGCGATTGACCACCAAACGCCCTTCGTCGGACATCAAGTCAAGCATTTGATCTTCGAGTTCTTCCCAGAACTTGATGTCATCTTCCTGTTCAAGTGCGACGGAGCCCGCATCGCCGCCACCATTGCCCCCAGCCGTCACCTGCGCTTGACTCCGTCCACTTCCGCTCCGAACAAGCCGGATGTAATCAATCGTAAACGTGCGAGTTTCAAGTCGACGTACCAGAATGAGGTCGCCGTCGCGAACCCAGTGCAAGTCATTCGCGCTGAGGAGCGCATCAAGCGCTTTATCCAGCACGAGATCACGAAACTCGATCGTCACTTGTCCTTCAACATCAGATCCGGTCACGATATTGAGTTGATTGCTCCGCGCAAAAAGAGCAAGCGCGTCAGCAACCGACATGTCTTGCACGCGGAAACTATACCGTGTGGGTTCCGGTGAGGGAGCAACCGGAGCGCTCACTGGAGCAGAGATCACCATGCGATCTTCAAGGGTCAACGGCTCCGGGGATGCAACAACCGTGGGACGTTCAGGAAAAGACGACGACATCGCGGAAAAATCATCCGTCTCCTGTGACTCAGGCGTTGTCGCGCATCCCTGGGCTCCCAGCAGACACGCGAGACCCGTCACCATCACAACCTGTGGCCACCACCACCCTCGACTAATCATTCTCATCTCTGCCGTAATTGTCATCCTTGCCATGAACGTCAGGGTCTTGCTGGATACTCTCATCGTGAAACCCAAGCTCTGTTGTTCCGTCAGGCCCCTCTAACACCACACGATCAGTAGAAATCCTGACAACACGATGTCCATCAATCACTTCGCCTTCAGCCACCATCATGTCATTGATCACCGCTAATGACTGTCCTTGTGCCATGGATACACCCTGAAGATGGAATTCGCCGATCGGGACCACGGGAGGCGCCGTAGGAAGACTTCCAGCTGGTGTTGACATCGCAACATGTGCATCCTCGTACGCTTTGACCAATGCGAAGGGATCCCTCGAGATTGATTCTGGAAAATTGACCAGACCCGTCGCATACGACAACTGTTTCTGAACCTCGGGTGTCGCCAAAGCCTTGGTGACGCCCTGTGAAACGAGACCACCCGACCTCGCGGATTCAGTGCCAAACACGTTCAACTGCCCCCCGATAGAGGACACCGCAGTGAGTGCCATACCTCCGACAATCCAAGGATTATTGAGCCACTTTCTCATGTTGGGACCTTCTCGGTCTGAATCCATACACGCAGGTCAAGATCGATCCCCTCGGGACCCCGCTCATGGCCAGTCACCGTAAATCGCGCAATCTCAGCGATAATCTCTTCTTCGGTCAAAATCTGAAGATACTTGATGAACACATCAAGCGACTGATCCCCCACTGAAGATTCGATCGTAAACTGAACTGGAAGCAGCTCCATCCCCTCAAAACCGACCGATCCCGATTTAGCTTTACCCACGACGTGGTTGACAGTGAGACCTAACGTGGCCGCTCGGGTGGTCAATGTCGTAAGCCAGCTCGCGAGATGATCGAAATCACGCAGAAACCGGTTGCCTGCATGCATGTAGAGTTCATTCTGCTCATCAATTCGACGAGTTGGAAGTTGTGCACGAACTGTGATGGCCTCACGCGCTCGAAGATCAGCGGCCACAACTGCCGACTCGACATTTTCGAGCACAGCAAGTCGCATATCGACCGCCCACACACCCAGACAAGCTAGGATGGCAACAATTCCAATCCACGTACTGACACGCCGCAGCTGTTCCGTCAGGAACGTCTGCACCGCCTTCATTTTCATACGTCCTTCAAGG
>JAJDBL010000351.1 GCA_029261375.1 Nitrospirales bacterium | reverse complement strand
GATCCTCATGGCTACCCTTCTCCTCGGGTTGCCGTTTTCTGGTCTTGCCTATCACACGCCGGATCATTTCTGCGAACAGTGCAGTGTAGACAATTGTGGCGGGGGGAATGCACGTGACTCCGCCTATCTTTCTTGTATCTCGTCGTCCTGTGGTGACAGCTGCACTGACTGGATGGCGGAACGGTTTGGTTCTTCAGATGGATGCATGAGCCAGTGTGACGAAGTGTTGCAGAGCTGTCAGGGGAGTTTTATAGATACTCGCGTGGCGCTCATGGACTATTGTACTGATATTGCACAACAATGATATACGGGATGTCAGGGTGGAGCAGCCGATGAAGGAGCGAACGAAGACGGCTTCACGGAAGAGGATGTGTATGAGTCCCCTGATGAACAGCTGTACGAGGAGTTTGATCCCGGGGAGGATGATGTGCCGGAGGACGAAGCATATGAGGATGAATGATGTAAGGCCTACCGCTCAGAAAGAAAGATATTCCCATAGTACGCAGTCGCGGATTGCCCCGAGTTATCCGTATCCGTCATAAGCGCAATTCCGTCCGCAAACCTCTGCTCTTTCCCAAAGTTCTCCCGGTAGTCATCGCGAATATCCCTTTTTTGGTGGACCCACCGTCCGGTATTGTCGCTCCCCGACTGGACCGCGATCATGACAGAGTTGCGTGAATAAGGGCTTTGCCATGCGGACTGCATCTGCTGACCGCTTGACCACACATATGTCAATGATCGGCTCTGTAAAAACAGGCCGACGTCTTGAAAAATCACATAGATCCGAGCCGCGTAATCGTCTCCACGCTTCGTGGATTCATTCAACCCCTGCAACACGTGGTCGATTTTCCAGGACCAGTTTAGGTAGGGGGTTTTTGTCAGATCGATTTGAATTGGCTTGTGCAAGCCGGATGCGGACGCGGAACTCCTGGCCATGAGAACATGTTTTCCCTCGGTTTGCACAAACTCGTACTTGGTCTGTCCCTGAAAGCGCTGTTCCTTCCATCCCGTCAAGTCGCGTGCTTCAAAGTTTCCAATTATTGAAATCATTCTCCCCACAGTATACCCGAAGCGGCAAATCGCCTTTCAAATTTGAGGTTTGACAGGGTCTTTCCCTCGCCCTTAGAATGCCTTCGCAATGAAAGGCCAATTTAACGACCGTTTTCTCAAAGCCTGTCGGCGCGAGCCTGTCGACCGTACACCAGTATGGTTTATGCGCCAAGCCGGACGATATATGGCTGAGTACCGGAAGATCCGTGAAACGCACGATATCCTGACGGTCTGTAAGACTCCCGAGTTATCCGCCGAGGTGACGATGCAGCCGGTGCAACGTCTTGAAATCGATGCAGCGATCATCTTCGCAGATATTCTCCTTCCCCTAGAGCCTATGGGACTCAATTTAGAGTTTTCCGCTGGAGAAGGCCCGGTTATTCATAATCCTGTTCGCGACAGCAGTGGCGTCGCTGCACTGAAGGACGTTGATGCGGACAGTCTCCGCTATGTTGGAGATGCGATTCGCTTGACCCGACGTCGACTTGAAGAGCAACCGTGCCCAATTCCTCTGATCGGGTTTGCGGGCGCTCCATTCACGCTGGCAAGCTATGCCATAGAAGGTGGATCGTCGCGCAATTATCTTCACACCAAAGGGATGATGTACGGTGATCCGACCTCGTGGCATGCGTTGATGAAGAAGCTCTCTCACGTGGTCTCGGAGTA
The DNA here is from genome assembly GCA_029261375.1 of Nitrospirales bacterium. Taxonomy (GTDB): domain Bacteria; phylum Nitrospirota; class Nitrospiria; order Nitrospirales; family UBA2166; genus UBA2166. The sequence continues at coordinate 934 of JAJDBL010000351.1, read as the reverse complement.
CCTTCGGAGTCAGATTCACGCTGGCGCCCAAGTGGTACAACTCTTTGATAGCTGGGTGGGATGTCTAAACCCTAATGATTATCGTGAATATGTCTTTCCCCATGTCCAGGAACTCATCTCCGGTTTACGGAACGAAGGGGTTCCGATCATTCACTTCGGCACTGGTACCGCCTCGTTGCTCGAGTTACAAAAGGAAGCGGGCGGGGATGTGATCGGGGTCGATTGGAGGACACACATTGACGATGCATGGCAACGTCTTGGTCCGGATGTCGCGGTCCAAGGGAATCTTGATCCTGTGACCCTGTTTGCGCCGCTTCCAGAGATTCAAAGGCGCGTTGAGGATATTCTACGTCGTGCAGCCAATCGACCGGGGCATATCTTCAATCTGGGACATGGCATTTTGCCACACACGCCGGTTGAACACGTTCAATCCGTGGCGAGGATGGTCCACGAGTTCAGCGCCCGTCCATCGTGAAGGTCACGATTATAGGGGGTGGGATTGCCGGCCTGGCAACAGCCTACTCCCTGCTCAAGCATACTGCTTCAGCGAAGCTTCCCCTCTCCTGTACAGTCGTCGAATCTAGTGAACACTTCGGGGGGAAAGTTCGGACTGAACTGGTCGATGATTTCATCATCGAAGGAGGTCCTGATTCGTTTCTTTCATATAAACCGTGGGGCGTGGGTTTGTGCCGGGAACTTGGGCTGGATGACCACCTCATGGGCACCAACACGCAGCATCATCGAACCTATGTCCTCTATGAGGGGCGACTTCGAGAATTTCCGGAGGGGCTCGTCACATTAGCGCCTACTCAAGCGTTGCCATTATTGGCAAGCCCGTTGCTGTCGTGGTCTGGGAAGTTTCGCTTGATGATGGATCTTTTCGTGGCGAAACCAGCAACGAATACAGGCGATGAATCCATGGCAAGCTTTTTTC
>JAJDBL010000350.1 GCA_029261375.1 Nitrospirales bacterium | reverse complement strand
GCCATCCTGAATGTAGGGTTTATAAAGCTCCAGAAAATCAGCGCCAGAGCCCTCGAATCCCTCCAGGCTCAACGCATCTTTGCGGTCGAACATGCCGATCACGTGCATCAGCTTTTCGAGTGCCCCTTCAAAACGCCACCCGTGATCGTGCGGATAGTAGTAGTGTGGTGACACGAAGACCGGCATGTCTGTTTTCTTCGCCGTCTTCATGAGGGTTTCGAGGTTTTGCACGGTGTTGTTTGCCGTGACGCTTTTTCCAACCACACCCCACGTCACCCCCTTGGGACTGAGAAAGTCATTCTGCGGGTCGGTGATGACTAGCGCGGTACGATCCGGGTCAATCTCCATTCCGGGATTCGGAAGCGCGGCATAGCCTACCGAAACCGCCGTAGTAAAGATGAATATGGCCAACAGTGTTTTCGTTATGATTTTCATGACTGTCTCCTTTAGGTTTGCGCCATAGGGCATGAATACATATTGCAACTAATCGTTCGCGTATCTGCGGTGATGGAAATATCATTCGCGCTCATATCGCGTCGTTGAATCAGACCGTTCTCGGCCATCTCCCAATGTTCATTGCCGTACGTGTGGAACCACTGCCCGCCTTTCGCACATTGCCACTCAGATTCGAAGTGAACAGCAATCCGGTTGTCGGAGTAGGCCCACAGCGTCTTTTTCTGGTGATAGTGAATCTCCTCCGACCACTTGCGACGAAGGAATTCGACGATCCCGTCGCGCCCGACAAGAAACTCGTCCCGGTTTCGCCACCGGCAATCCGTCGTATGGAGTTGCGCTACGATCTCAGGAGTCCGTGTATTCCATGCGTCCTCCGACGCTCGAACGATGGCCTCTGCCGCATCGGCAGTAAGAGGAAACGTGAGCGTCTGTGTGATATCCAGCTTCATGGCATTCTTATCCAGTCGCATCCGGTTAGCTGATGGCCCCGTGATCGCAGACAGTGGCAGCGCGATGAATCATCGTGAATCCCGCGAACCCGAAACTGACTAATGCCAACATCTGCGCAAAGCGGGTATAGAGCATCGAAGCCATCGTGACGCCAAGATCAGCATGACCCTGCGCAAACCAATAGGTGCTAAGCATCAAACTCAACGAGATGCTCGTGAGCACCACTCCAATCCAGAGCCATCCTTTGCTTTTCTTCATCATGCATTCGAGTTTTGATGTGATCGACATGGCATCCTCCGCTTCGTGTCCTGTGTTCGCCCTGTGTAGAGATATAGAGCAGGATCCGTGCCAGAAAACGGAATGCAATAAAAACAACAACTTATGAAATATATTTTGAAATTATCGATGTCGCAGAAAATTGCGATTCGCAAATTTTCATGACATTGTTCCCAGAAAGTTGGATAATACGGACGCGATCATTCCTCCCGCTATTCTGTTCAGGGGAAATGATTGAGATGCCCACGTTTATAAAAAGGGGGATGATCAGATCATGAACCAGGTCGAGAAACAGCTGATCGAAAACTCACCGCTACTGCTAGCCGCGGTAGATGCTTCGCTCACATGTCGACAGGCGAGCAACGTATGGCGTGCCCGCTTGGGAATATCAGAGAACGACGCGATGGCGGTTTCGCTGGAGAAACTGTTTGCCGACGACATCGAGCAGACGCAACTTGATCAGATCGCCGACGTGCTACGAACCGGCACATCGATGCACGAAGTCGGGGTCTGCGTGCCTTCGGAGGAAGGAGCACCCACCCACGGGCAGTTGTCAGCGTGGCAGATTCACCCGGAATCCGGTTCAGCCCCATGGGTTCTCCTGGCCGTAACCGAGAGCGACGAACTGTCGCGTTTAAAGACCACCTACCAATTGATCCTCGATGCTGCCGGCGAAGGAATCTATGGAATCGATAATCAAGGCCTCACGACGTTCGTGAATGCCAAGGCGATTGAAATTTTAGGGTGGCGCCCGGAAAACGTGCTGGGAAAACCATTGCATGACATTCACCATCATTCCCATCCTGACGGGACGCCCTATCCACGCTCCGAGTGTCCAATCTACGCCGCATTCAAGGATGGAGAGGTACATCGCGTTGATGACGAAGTGTTTTGGCGAACCGATGGGACCGCCGTCCCAGTCGAATACACCAGCACCCCGATTCGACGAAAAGGGGCACTCGACGGCGCGGTGACCGTCTTTCGAGACATTTCTCAACGCATAGGAATGGAGAAGCAACGCGAAGCCGCCTACGAAGAGATCCGAAAGTTGAAGGATCAACTCGAATTAGAGAGGGACTATCTTCGCGACGAAATCAACCTCACCGTCAGTTTCGGAGAGATGATCGGCGAAAGCCGTGCGCTGCAACAAACCCTCGCGAAAATCGAAGCCGTCGCGGAAACGTCCGTCAATGTCTTAATCGAAGGCGAATCCGGTGTGGGAAAGGAAATGATTGCGCGCGCCATCCATGCCAACAGTCCGCGAAAAGACAAGGCGCTGGTGAAAGTGAACTGTGCGTCCATTCCCAAAGAACTGTTTGAGAGCGAGTTCTTCGGGCACGTGAAAGGCGCGTTTACCGGAGCGCACCGCGATCGCGTCGGACGATTACAGACCGCCGCAGGAGGCACCCTGTTTCTCGATGAGGTTGGGGAAATACCCATTGGGCTGCAGAGCAAACTATTGCGCGCCCTTCAGGAACATGAATTTGAAAAAGTAGGAGATGACAAGACCATCAAGGTCGACGTCCGAGTTGTTGCCGCAACCAATCGAAACTTAGCAAAAGAAGTTGAAGCGGGACGATTTCGAGAGGACTTGTTCTACAGGCTCAGCGTGTTCCCAGTCGAGGTGCCACCACTACGAGAGCGAGTGGACGACATCACCTCACTCGCCGTACATTTTTTGGAATCCATCTGCCGAGAACTAGGACGAGAGCCGCTCAAACTGACAAAACAAAACGCGACACACCTCGCACAACATCGCTGGCCAGGGAATATCCGCGAACTCAAGAACGTCATCGAGCGCGCAGTCATTTTGAGCAAGGGAAATCAACTGCGGCTCGACCTCGTTATGCCGAGTAATGGACAGGCTCAACCCGCGGTGGAGACAAGACAGACAGACGACACAGCATTCGTTACCGATGGGGTATTGCGTGAGAGAGAAAAGGTGAACATGGTCGCCGCCTTGAAGCACGCGAATTGGAAAATCTCCGGCCCAAGCGGTGCAGCCGCACTGCTCGGGCTCAAAGCGTCAACGCTCACCTACCGCATGAAGATCTTTGGGATCGAGGGTCGTGATTGATTCGGTGTATTGCAACGTTTGATCTTACTTTCCAATGGCGCGCGTAAAATGAAGCATCCAGAGGGGAACGGGGATAACGGTCTACTTCCTAGATTCAACACGGCGCATGGTTAAGATAAAGACCTATGACAGCCGTTGATAAAGGTGAAGTGAATCCC
>JAJDBL010000349.1 GCA_029261375.1 Nitrospirales bacterium | reverse complement strand
ATCACGTCTTCAGCCGCAGCTGGGATCCCCAGTAGTCCAAGGCTCGTGGACACCAGCCCTTCGTGCATGACGCCATTCTTTGACAATTCTCGATCCTCGCAATGATCAACGATGGTCAGGTCGAAGGCTTTTGCATACTCCATCGCTCGCCGCATGATCAAACTACTCGACACAGGGTGTCCATCATCGGACAACGCCACACAGCCTGCCTCAGCAAGCTCGCCGATGACCGAAAGATCATTGCCATCAAGACGGCTGGTAATGGCACCAATTGGTAATACCCGTGCGAGACCAGCCAATCGCGCTTTCTCAAGGATAAACTCGGTCACGGCTTTGTTGTCATTGACGGGATCCGTGTTCGGCATGCAGCAGATGGTGGTGAAACCACCCGCAACGGCCGCAGCGGAGCCAGTTTGAATCGTCTCTTTATATTCAAATCCAGGCTCTCGAAGGTGTGTGTGCAGGTCGATAAAACCAGGACACACCACATAACCCTTCGCGTCAATGACAAGGCATTTTCCTGCCGGCTTCAGTCCTCGTCGGATCTCAGTAACACGACCACCTTGAATCAACACATTTGCCTCGGTCGCCGGACGATCGCCCCGAAACACCTTCCCATTCTGAATGAGTATCTCTGAAGAGAGTTGTCGTGCCATTAGATTATCCGTATGTGCCTAAACAGAAGGCTGACTGATACTCGGTGACTCACACGTACTCCTTTCCCCTTACTGTTTTACCGTCAAGAGATAGAGCACCGCCATGCGAATGGCGATACCATTCGCGACTTGATCTAGAATGACAGATGACAGTCCATCGGCCACCTCCGTCGAAATCTCAACGCCACGATTCATCGGACCAGGATGAAGGACGAGCACGTCTGAAGCCGCCAAGGCCAGCCTCTCCTTCGTCACCCCGTACCACCGCGCGTACTCTTGGATGCTGGGATAGAGACTCCGTTGCTCCCGTTCGTGTTGAACGCGCAATATCATCACGACCTGTGCGTCCTTTAGCGCGGGCTCAAGATGATGCGAGACAGACACCCCTAACTGCTCGATATGGGGTGGAATCATCGTAGGAGGCCCCACGACACAAACGTTCGCGTTGAATTTCGTCAGCAAGTGAATGTTCGACCTCGCCACTCGACTTCTCGAAATATCACCGATCATCACGACGCGCAGACCATCAAGCTTTTTGCCATGCGCACGAATGGTAAAGAGATCGAGCAGCGCCTGTGTGGGATGCTCGTGTGCCCCGTCACCCGCATTCACGACTGCGGCATTGATTGCGCGCGCCAATGAATGCGCCGCCCCTGCAGCTGAATGGCGAATCACAACAAGGTCAACCCCCATCGATTCAAGAGCCCTCGCGGTATCGACAAGACTTTCCCCTTTTACAATGCTGCTTGATGCTCCCGACAAATTCACTACATCAGCACTCAGGCGTTTTGCCGCCAACTCAAACGATATTCGGGTGCGAGTACTCGGTTCGATAAACAGGTTGGCAATGGTTCTGCCACGCAGAGCTGGAACCGTCTTGATTGCACGACCTGATACTTCATGGAACGTGGCGGCACTTCCCATGATCAACTCAATGTCACGAATCTCCAATGACTTGATCGTCAGAAGGTCCTTCCCAGCTCTCCAGCCCTCCTGCGATGTATCAGCAGCCGGTGTCTTAGAGGACGAGGTCTTCTTCGGTCTCATGTCCAACCTGATCCTGAGATGACTAAGATGGGGACACCATACTGTTCCCGTCGTAGAAGCGAACGCGGGATCAGGATACGGTGGTGCTCAACCGACACGTCAAGACGTAACGATGACAGCATCAGCTGCATGCCCTTCTTCTGTGAGACGAACATGGACGCGTTGAGTTTGCGTTGTCTCAAGTTGGCTCCCGACGAAGTTCGCCGCAATCGGCAGTTCGCGATGCCCACGATCAACCAGGACGGCAAGCTGAACACGGGCCGGTCTTCCAAGATCCATCACACCATCCATCGCAGCACGAATCGTTCGGCCGGTAAATAAGACATCATCGACAAGCACAATGTTTCGGTCGGTCACATCAAAGGGAATATCGGTCTTATGGAGAACGGGCTGCGTGGCGCGACCAATGAGATCATCACGGTACAAATTGATATCAAGCATTCCCAAGGCTATTTCCCGCCCCAGCCGCTTTTGTAGGACGATAACCAGCCGCTCGGCAAGATGCATCCCACCCGTTTGAATCCCGACTAGGGCGATCATCGGATCATTCTTGTGACTAGCGGCAATTGCGTCACCAAGAGAGATAACCGCGCACTCAATCGCAGAAGCGTCCATTGCAACAGTCTCACTAATTTTTCCCGGCGATTCCTTTTTCACGTTAGTTCCTTATGTTCTACAACTATCGGCTTTCGGTTCTCCAAACAGGCTGTTCAAAAACGCCGCCCAGCAAGGCCGCAGTAAGCTGTAAGGCGAATCGTACTACGGTACGTTGAGCCGAACAGCGAAACGAGAACGCAGCTGGCGGGTTTTTTGAACAGCCTGTTAGACGTTGAAGCGGAAGTTGATCATA
>JAJDBL010000348.1 GCA_029261375.1 Nitrospirales bacterium | reverse complement strand
ATTTCAAAAAGGGTGCCGCACTCACCCTCAAGACCTATAACAATCAAAGACAAACTCACCGGCTACAAGCCGGCTACCGGGTGTGGACTCAAGAAGGCGTGGGCGGATTTGATCTCCACATTCAAGGCGCAAAGTTCTTTACCTGTGGCGCCTATCGTTCCGCAGCAGCCAATGAACTCGTCGAGAGGTTGATGCAAATCAATGTTCTGCTTGACGGAAAAAACAAGAAGCGGCCACCACAGTAAAGACCCCGTCACACATGCGACATCAACCCTGAGTTCTCATCTGTCGCAACACTGTTCCCTTTCCATTCGTTTCCTTCCGGCACGCGTCGTGATCACTCGCTCACGGAATGAGTGACATCTCGATGAGGAAATCCCTCACATAACACATCCACCCTCTGCTCAATCTGTTCAGCTTCGAGGATACGCGTTGTCTTTCTCAGCAGACCAGCAAGGTTTTGTAACACTTCAATGATCCTCGGATGCTCTGGACCCACGACAGTTTCTTGAATCATTAGCGCTCGGCGGAAGTGCGATTCGGCAGCGGCATCGTCGCCGTGTGCCTGCATGAGAACGGCAAGATTATTCAAGCTCGACGCCACATCAGGATGGTGTGCTCCCAATACATGTTCACGAATAGCCAACGCGCGCTTACACAGCGGCTTGGCTTCCGCGTACCGCCCTTCGGCCCCAAATAAGACCGCGAGATTGGTGAGGCTGAGCGCCACGTCGGGATGGTCAGGCCCGAGCGCAGTCTCACGAATGGCCAACGCGCGTTGAAGCAAACTCTCTGCATCAGCGTATTGCCCCTGTGCTTTATAGATGAACGCAAGATTATTGAGACACGACGCAACATCAGGATGGTCCAAACCCAAGACCCGCTCACGAAGCTCAAGCGAACGCTCAACCATATGTCGTGCTTCGGAATATCGACCCTGTGCTCGATACAGAAGCGCCAAATGGTTGAGAGTCACCGTCACATCGGGATGATCCATTCCCAGCACCGCTTCGCGTACCTGTAACGCGTGAATAAACAATGGTTCCGCCTCGTCATATCGCCCCTGATCTCGGTAGAGCACCCCAAGTTTGTTCACACTGATGGCCATATCGGGATGCCCCGGCCCAAGCGCCGCCTCTCGAATCGCCATGGCACGGAGAAAGAGTGGCTCGGCATCAGCGTATCGACCCTGCATTTGGTAGAGCACGGCTAAGTTACTCACCCGAATGGCGACGTTGGGATGATCCGCCCCCAACAGATCCTCCAAGATAGTGATGGCACGCAGGTATAACGGTTCAGCCTCTACGTAGCGGCCTTGAGCTCTGAACAGAACGGCAAGCTTGCTCAGACTCATGGACACCTCTGGGTGTGCTGGCCCGACCTCCGACTCCCAAAGTGCCAGCGCGCGTACGAGGAATGGCTCTGCGTCAGAAAACCGTGCACGCTCGCGAAGGTACTCTCCGGCAAGACTGAGCAGATGCGCCGCGTCTCGCGACTGAATTCCGTCACTGATGATATACGCATCACAGACGCGGACATGCTCAAGGAGCTGTTCACAGCGAAACCACGTCCAGAATTCCACACTGTGGGGAAAAACGCGGCTGAGCACGGTAATCGCGTAGGTTTTCCATCGTTGTTTCTCATCCACGTCCATTGCTTCCCGCACCACCGCTTGGACAAGGCGATGGATGTCAAACGTCTGAGACTGAGGGGTGATTCGAATGAGTGAGAATCGCGTGAGCGGTTCCAGGATCTCTGCTGCAATGAGCGGATCGTCCGTGACGCTCGCGAGCGCGTCGGAAAGCGCGTCACTCACCCCATCGCCCATGGACGGAATAATACAAATAGGAATCGCATCGGGGCTGAGGAACGCGCACAGACGAAGCACGTCAGCAGAGGCCGGAGACACGCGTTCCACTTCATGAAAGTTCATCATCCACGTTGTCGCCACCGTTTTGGAGTAGGTCCCGGTTTTCGGATGGCGCTTGTCCAACAACGCAATGTGATGCGTTCGATAGCCTGCAAGGTAATCTTGGAAGCGAGTGTGATTCGCTAAGATATAGGCTCCAGCTTGCTCAAGAGCAAGCGGCAAGCCGTCAAGTTCGATGGCCAAGTCTCTGCCCGCCTGACGCTCGTCATCATCCATCTCAGTCCGGCCAACACGATGTGTTAGAAAAAGCAACGCGTCGTCGGGACGTAACACATCAAGATGAATCGGGACTGATATTCCAAGGGTATCCACAAAGGGCGCTCGTGATGTCAGCAAGACTTGTCCCATATCAGACTCGGGAAGGAACGACACAATACGCGCGGGATCGTCCGCGTTATCGAAAATCAAGAGCCAGTCGCCGTGCGTACGCAACCACCGTTTGACGGCTTCGATGACCAGATCGTGACGTTCTTCATTCTTCTCAGGAAGGTTCAACACGTTCGCGAGCGCAATGAAACTCGTGGTCATCGACTGTTCAGAATCGGCGTTGACCCACAATCCCGCCTGATAGGCATCGCGATGTGCGTGCGCGTAATGAATCGCGACTTGCGTCTTTCCAATCCCGCCCAAGCCCACAATCGCTTGTGGGCGAATCACACCGCCAACATGCCCGTTCAGACAGGCGTCACGCATCAGGTCTAGTGCATCATCTCGCCCGGTAAAGAAGGGATTGCCAGCGGGAATATTCCAAGGAACCCGGCTCGCATGATCCTCATCCGTTTCGTCGGTTTCTCTCAACAACACAGGCGCAACAAACCGGTAACCTCGACCATACACCGTCTTGATAATTAGGTTCTTCCGACCCCCATCTGCGATCGCCTTTCGGAGATGATTCAGACAATACGTTAACGCCCAATCAGTCACGGCCTGGTCCGGCCACAGATGCTGCAGCAACTCATCCTTAGAAATAACCCGCTCGCGATGTTCGATAAGGTAGAGGAGGACGTTAAACGCTTTCGGCTCAAGACGCAGAAGCATTCCGGCGTTACGCAATTCAAAGACCTGCGTATCGAGTTCGAAATCGTGAAAGATATAACGCATAAGCAACGACCCCTACTGAAACAGAGATTCTAGATCACACGATCAATACCGCCTACCCCAAAACAGCGCCCTCAAAAAATCCTCAAAGTCGCCTCAAGCATTGTCTGCGTCATCCGGGCATGATGTCGACTATGATTCCAGCATCAGGCAATGGGTGGCCAAAAGACGCGTTGTCATGCTGAGAGGAAAGCGAAGCATCTCGGAATACCATCGTGCAAAATGGACGTCACATACACCTCGGGTGAAGAAGGATCCAAATATTTTTTTTATATCAAATAATGCGTATGTACACATTATAGAGCAATCATCGAAAAGAGGGACTGTGACACAACCACACAAAGGAGGGACTGCCTATGATCGATTCGTAACTCACTGTTTTTGCAACATTAAGTGCACCTACAACTATTTAAGGAGGTTCAGATGAAGATTAAAGTTGCTGCAGCGCTGTGTATGGCACTGCTTATCCCTAATATCAGTTGGGCAGAAACATTCAATATTGACGGTGAAAACGTCACAGGGCTCAATCGTTCCCTTGGTCAACCCGTAACGGTGTTCGAATTGCCGAACGGAGCGATCGTAGCGCCAGGGTTTGATTCCTTGGGGGTCCATGATCCTGGAGCCGCCACGGCAACTCCATTAACCCCGGCCACCCCCGAGAGCTCCGTCCTCGCAACATTTTTAGATCCGACTGCGCCATTCGCAGGTCAACCAATCGACCCTGCTCTTCTCAACGTCAAGGTTCGTGAGGTCGCAACCTGGGCGAACCCTGCTCCAGACTTTACACTCGGGACACGCGTGAGCCCTCCACCCCATCTCGCCGCTCCGGTGTTTCCTGGTGTCTCCCAAGCCGAGCCAAACCCAGCTGGCGATGTCACCTTAGGCGATTGGTTCGAAGCTGAAGGAAAGATGAAAATTAGGTGTAAGAACAACGGCGAAAACAGTGTGAAGATCAAGCTCAAAGGGTTGCTTCCACACCGCCTCTACACCGTATGGGCACTCTGGTTTACGCCGGGTCCAAGCCCACTCATTACACCACAACCGTTGGGCGGAACCCCGAACGTCTACGTGACGGATGAGAAGGGAAAAGCCACCTTTGAGCGTGATTTAAATTTCTGTCCGCCTGAAGTCGCGCAAACCGGCGTC
>JAJDBL010000347.1 GCA_029261375.1 Nitrospirales bacterium | reverse complement strand
AAACTAGCGAAAAGAAATCTTGCAGCATCCAAGATCAATTGCAGAATCTTTCTGATCACTCAGGCTCGCCCCGATGTCGGGAAGAAGGCGATAACAGATGCGCTGCCCATCTCGCCGACCTTCAACGAGGCCCGCGTTACGAAGGATCTGTAGATGATGGGAGATATGTGGCTGTGGTAAATCGAGTTTCTGGGCGATATCGTTGACACAAATTTCTTGGTGTAACAGTGACCGTAGGATGCGTAAACGCGTTCCATCACCCATCGCGCGCAGCACCTCCGCACAGTCCTTCGAACTCCTCACTGGCTTGATACTCGTCCGGTTACTCATCAACTAACAGCAGGCTCCGGTTGGCGTCGGATCACATGTGACAGCCTCACCGGATACCGGCTGCTGTGCGCGATTGAGAATGTGAAAGAAGGACGCGTACTTCGGATGCGTGAGCACATCATGTGTTTTTGAACAGATTTCCATCGGCACACCTGCGTCGTACTGATGATGGTCATCATCTTCTGCACGATCAAACAGGCTGGTGAGTGTCGCGTAGTGCCCATTCCACACACACGGTTTATCTTCTGGAAGAATCCGGACAATCTCAGGATCATCGTCCTTCAACATCGTGCCTGCCTTGATGTCATTTGAGAACAGAAACCATGGCTGAAAGGGCTCGAGCCGCAATATATCCAATGTCCGCTGATTCACTCCACGCCAGACGCCACGAACGAATGTTTGCTCCTGCTCGTCAGTGACCCACTTGAACGGACCTTTGAGCATCGCGTATCCGCTGTACCTGTCCCGATTGGACAACGTGCCCGAATCAACTGCAATTTTATATCCCGTCACGGTCAGTGCGGAAAAATGAACACCGTCGATAATCCCCCAGGGTGCCACCCCAACCTGATGAACACCAACAAACCCGGTCTCACGTACCGTGTGCAAATAATCGCGTGTGTACATCGCACCAGAGAGACACGCGCCCCATCGATCACGATCGTTCAGCAGATAGTTGGGAATCGCGTGATCCGCCACCACGTCAGAAATCGTGAATCGTCCACCGACTTTCAGTGCACGATACATTTCTCGAAAGACCTGCGGTTTATCCGGAGACAAGTTCACGACACAATTCGAGATAATCACATCAATCGTGTGATCCTCAACCGGCAGTTTCTCCGCCTTGCCTTTTCGAAACTCGACATTCGATTGGGGATACCCCAAGTTGGTCGCGACCGCGTCCGCCGAACTTCGCGCGATCTCCAGCATCTCATCGGTCATATCAACTCCGATGACCTTGCCGTCCTTCCCCGCAACACGAGAGGCTTCGAAGCAATCTATCCCGCCCCCAGATCCCACATCTAACACGGTCTCTCCCGGCTGAACCGTTCCCAAACCCACAGGAACCCCGCACCCGTTCGCAATGTCCAATACGGACTGCGGAATATATGTCGCTAGAAACGCCATGTCGTATCCGTCCGGCGTACAGACCTGCTCCGCATTCTTCGCCGCGCTGGCATATCGCTCCATTACCGCCTGAGTCACTGAATCATTTGACATTGCCGCGCCTCCTGGGCCCACTCTTGATCGTACTTTGATTCCCAACGCATCCTGACATGTGTCTCCCCCACGTTATGGTCCACCTGCATCTTTACGATGTGCATAGTACGCGTAAGACATATCGAGATATCGTGATATGTCTTACAATTTTCTCCTGAAGTCCAAAAGAAGCTGAAACCCACCCATACACTATTACACTATCACGATCGTTCTGACCCCACTTCAGCTCTACAGATCTTGCCACATCGACTCATCTTCAGCGCAGCTTTTCCGCACTCGAATCGTCCCGTTTTTGTCGCGGCAGACGCGCACCGCGCCCGCGTCAGAAACGCCGTAGCAATGCGACATCATCGCTTTTGCAAGTGATTCCGAGGCGTGCTATAAGATTGACCCCAACACCACCATCCACCGGACAACGACCTAATTCGTCTATGCATCTGAAGCAACTCGATATCATCGGGTTCAAATCCTTCGTTGAAGCCTCAGTGACCTTTGGGCCAGGGATCACTGCCCTTGTCGGACCCAACGGTACCGGAAAAAGCAACCTCGTCGATGCGGTCATGTGGGCGTTGGGAGAACAATCCCCAAAATCGCTCCGCATTGAACGGATGGAAGACACCATCTTCAACGGCGCGGAGTCACGGCCGCCCTTGGGGATGGCTGAAGTTGCCTTAACCCTCACTGACCTCCCCAATGAGCAAGCCGATGTCGTGATATCACGCCGTCTGTTCCGTGATGGCCACAGCGAATACGCAATCGATAAACGAGCATGCCGTCTTCGCGACGTTCGCGACCTGTTTTTTGACCTTGGCGTCGGGTCCAAGGGATGTACGGTCATTGAGCAGGGCAAACTAGACACGCTCCTCCAAAGTTCCGCACAAGATCGTCGCGCGATGATCGAAGAAACGGCGGGAACGATGCGCTATAAAAAACAACGCATCGCCACAATGCAGAAAATCGAAGCCAGCCAGGGGAACCTCCTCCGGCTGCGTGATTTGATCGGCGAACTCACACGCCAACAGGGGACCTTGAAACGGCAAGCACGCGCTGCGGAGACCTACCAGAGGCTTCACGGAGAAATACGCACGCTAGAACTGTCGATATTGAAGCATGATTACGATACGCACAGCCATGAGTTGGAGCGCATCGACAGTCAACTGACGCTCATCCTGGAACAGGAGTCAACACGTGTCGATCAGCTCAAGCGCATTGAAACTGATCGTCACGCCGCAAAGACGCGCGAACACGACGCCTCAGATCTCTTCAGTCGATCACGAGAGGCCGCAACCGAAGCCAAGGTCAATTTCGAACGGGCGCTCGAAGCGATCGAACGCCAACGTAACCTTACACACATGTGTGAGGCCCAGCTTCAGCGTGTCAGTGCCGCATTGCACGAGCTTCAAGAAGAAGGCAAACACGATACGGAAACACAGAATCTCTGTCGCACGTCGACCAGTGAGGTTCAGCAACGTTTGGATGGGATAGAAACGGACCTCCGGCTATCTGAACGCGAATTGACTGAAGCTCAGACACGCCAGCGAGATCTCAACGTTGAGATCGAACGCGTCCGCAGTAACGGCAAGCAAGCCATTGCGGCGGAGCACGCGGAAGCAGAAACCATCAGTGCACTGGAAGCGCGGGAACAGGAGCTCTCGCTTCGACAGCGACGCGACACCCATGACCTCGAAACCATGAATGACTCGATCGCGCTTCTCACCCAGCGCCGCACAGAACTTGCGCATCGCATGTCAGACCTCGACGATCGCTGGGAGCAGCAACAGGCAACGGTGAACGAACAAGCCAGCACACTCGCTGATCTGAACACCACACTGACACGTCATCACGAGGAAGAACGCGCATCACACAAACACGTCACCTCGCTGGAGTCTCGTCTCTCCGCCCTGCAAGGCATTCTAGCGGAACAGTGGTCTTCCTACGGTGAACAGGGTCCCAATCTCTCGGGAACCGGTATTCGTGGAGCCATCGCGGATATTCTCAAGGTCCAGCCTGAATATGAGCGTGCCATTGAGGTTGCACTTGGTGAGCGAGTGCGCGGGCTCGTGGTTGATGGACATGTTCAAATGCGTCGAGCGATCGATAGCCTTCGAGCGCAAGGACTCTCGATGGGAACCTTTGTTCCGCTCCATCCACGAGGCCACATTGACACCGCACTGGCACACGACTCCGGCCCAGACATCGTTGCTCGCGCCCGGGATGTCGTGACAACGACGGAGGAGTTTCACCCCGTCATCAGTTACCTCCTTGCGCACGTACTCATTGTTCAAGACCTCGATCACGCGCTTCGCCTCTGGGAACAGACCGCCAACGCACTTCCCAACGGCACGGATGTGTCGCTACCCACACTGTTCGTCACACTTGCCGGTGAGTACGTCGACTCCGGTGGAACCATCGGAGTGGGAGCTGTTCCCTCCAATGTCGGCATCTTGCAACGGCATCGCGAAGTCAGAGACATCGAAGACCACCTCACTCTTCTCCAACAGCAGATCGCGGCGACACTCAGCCATCGAGGAGAACTCGAGGATCGCGTTCAGAAACACACGCGTCGCAAACACACCTATGAAACGAATGCACGAGAGACGGAAATCCAACTCGTCAACGTGACGAAAGACAAAGAACAAACCGACCAGGAGCGCCATCGACTCACGACATCCCACGAGAAACTCAAACAATCGATTGAGACTACCAAAGACGCCTTATTGACGATCGCAGGCCAGATCTCTCATGGGAGAAATACAATTACCGACCTCGCGCACGAGCGACACACTCTCGACGATCTTCTGACCCAATATCAAGAGGAGAGTCCTGAATGCGAGGCGACGGTCCAGAGCTGGCTTGAACGCGTGAACGAAGCGCGGCTCACGCAGAATACGCTGCTCGCTCGTCGCGATGCGCTTCGCTCTGAACTCACCACACTGGAACGCGCTGCAGCTGATCGTGACAAGAAACACACCGCACTCGACGATGACAACACGAAAACTACTGGTCAGCTGCAGACCGCGCAAGCTGACTACACCCGACTTGAACAATCTATTGAATCGCTCAACGCAACGATGACGACAAAGGATGCCGACGTCTTCTCAGCACAGGCACAGCTTGACCAGATTTCCTCTCTTATTCGAACCCAAGAGACGGCACATGCCACCATCCAGAAAGAGCTTGAAACCGTTCGTCAACAGCGGAGTGAACTCTCGGTAGGGCGCGCGGAACACACCACAAGCCTTGAGCACGTCAAGACCATGCTCTCTGAAACGTATGATATTTCTCTTGCCGTCCTCCATGAACAGCTCGAGGATGTACGCATCGATGCGGAACAGATACGGGCCACACTCACACAGCGACGGCAGCAGCGTGATCGCCTTGGCCCCATCAATCTGGCAGCCGCCGAGGAATCGCAAACAATAGAAGAACGCCTCGGGTTTCTCGTGACTGAAGAACAAGACCTCCTGCAGTCCATCGCCTCACTCGAAGAGATCATGACCCGCCTGAATGAAACGACAGATCAATTGTTTCAGGAAACATTCCAGACACTGCGCAAAAGTTTCAACGACCTCTTCAGCCGACTGTTTGAGGGTGGAATGGCCGACCTTGTCCTTGATCATACCGACCCAGGACTTGCTGGCGTCGATATCGTCGCACAACCACCAGGAAAACGCCTGAAGCAACTCTCCATGCTGTCAGGTGGCGAGAAAGCCCTGACCGTCATTGCGTTGATACTCGCGAGTTACCTCCTCCGCCCCACCCCTCTCTGCGTACTCGACGAAACAGATGCTCCCCTAGATGACGAGAACGTGGGACGGTTTCTTCGGCTTTTGAAGCAAGTTGCGGCATCGGCACAATTCATGATCATCACCCATAACAAACAGACAATGGCCGCTGCAGATACACTCTACGGAACCACAATGGCTGACCCTGGGGTGACACTCCTCCTCTCTGCATCTCTGGAAGCGGCACGCTAACGCTATACCTAGTGGTGCGGCCACCTAACGTTTGCTTGTATGGGGTCATCGCTTCTTGTTATACTCGGTTCGCTTTCAAGCAACATTTTTGTCGGATCGTTGCGCAATGGACTCTGTAAAAAGCAAACTCTGGTACCTCAAGCAAGTCAAGCTCTTCTCTGACCTCAGCGAGGCAGAGATGGATGAGATGAACAAAATGACGCGGATGGAGGCGTTCCGGAAAAAGCAACCGATCTATCTTCCAGGTGACCCTGGAGACGCCGTCTTTCTTCTTAAATCTGGACGCGTCAAGATTTCAAAGATCGGGGACGACGGCAAGGAACTGACGCTTGCAATTCTCGAGCCTGGCGAGATATTTGGAGAGATTGAGGTGCTCGAAGAAACAACGCGCGATAATGTCGCAGAAGTGATGGACGATGCGCACATCTGCATCATACGGAGAGCTGATTTTGAGCGGTTTTTAAAAAGTCAGCCCCAAACCAGCTTTAAGCTCACGAAGCTCATCGGACTCCGAATGAAGCAAATCGAAAACCGTATTGAGGATCTCGTGTTCCGAGACGCCCCCGCCAGGTTGGCACAGCTCCTGCTCAGCCTGGGAGAGACGGTGGGGATGGAGTCTCCGGAAGGCCGCGCCATCAAGTCAAAAGTGACCCATCAGGAACTGGCAAATCTGATCGGAACGACACGCGAAACGGTCAGCCTCACCCTCGGTCAATTTCGGCAAGCCGGACTGATTGCACTGGAAAA
>JAJDBL010000346.1 GCA_029261375.1 Nitrospirales bacterium | reverse complement strand
CTACACGGCGCTCACAGTGACGGTGGGCTTCTCGATCCTTGCGTTCTCTAACTTCATCCCCACCATCTATTTTGGCGTCTTGACTGGGATGGCCATGTTAGTCGCGCTCATGAGCAATCTGACCTTGCTAGCCGTGCTTCTTCGTGTGTTCAAGCCGCTTGGGCCAGAGCACAGCGGTTCACGTCACGCTGCCGTGTCACCCACATGATATACTCGGGCCGCCCACGCTCATCAGAAAACACCCGCCACGATGGGTCTGGAATTTCTAACCATGAGTCGTTAGAGTGTAGGACCGTGATTCAGGAGGAGACATAGATGTACGTTCAACCCACTCTGCTTCGCAAACGGAATTTCTTCCTCACCATCCTCCTACTCACCGTGTGGACGGCACTCGCTCTCGCAGCGACGAGCCCGACCAAGGCGATTCAGTCGACTACAAATTCTCTTCTCGCCGTCCTTGAAGACTCGACGTTGTCAGCGGCTGGAAAGACTGCAGAACGTCGAGCGCAATTAGAAGCCATCGTGGTCAAGAGGTTTGACTATGATGAAATGGCCAAACGCACCCTTGCGAAACACTGGAAGGCCCGCTCTTCCCAAGAGAAGGAAGAATTTACCATCCTCCTTCAGCAACTCCTTCTTAATTCATATATCACGATCATTGAATCTCGGACTGACGAACAAGTGAACTACCTCGACGAGCTCATTAAGAATGACTTCGCGATGGTCAAGACGCAGATCGTCGCAAAGTCGGGGAAGATTCCCGTTGAGTATCGGATGCGGAACAAGAAAGAGACATGGCGTGTCTACGATGTCGTCATCCAAGGCGTCAGCCTTGTCGGAAACTTCCGGAAGCAGTTTGATCGAATTATTCGGACTGAGTCGTTTGCTGCATTGACCATACGTCTCAAAGAAAAGACAACCACTTCGCCCTCCCCATAGACGGATACACCTAGTTTATGCCCTATACCTGGCTGTGGCCGTGGCTCGTTGCCGGCCTATGGCTGCTGAGCGGAACGAACCACGTCACAGCTGGTGAGACCTCAAAGTTTTTGATTCCGGTGATCGCGACCTCGGAAAACGGAGGGAATGAGTACGGCATTTTGCCGGTCCTTGTCTCCAACGACGAGAATGATCAAATCCATACCATCGTGGCGCCGATGTATGTATTCAACGAACTCCTCGGATCACGTGCGAGCCTCAACCTGATCGGATTTCCTACCGAGGAAAGTGACTACCGACTGATTGCCTCATATACGGAAACAATTGAACGAAAGGTCTTGGGGCGCTATCGCAACTATGCATTCGGGCACCCCCGTGTCACCCTTGAGGTCGAGGGTGGATTCTTCAAAGATGCCACCGCACGCTTCTTTGGGCTTTCTAATCAGAGCCAAGAAGCGGACCAAACCAACTACACCAACCAAGAAGGCTTGATGAGTGTGACGGTTGGCTACCAGGTAACCGATCACTTCGAGGTCCAGCTGACAGAACGGTTTCGGGACGTGAAGATCGAACAAGGCGGCGTCGACTCTCTCCCATTTATCGGTGATGCGTTTCCCCTCGCGACAGGACTCAGCGGGGCAACGATATTGGGACATCGAGTAGGCGCACTCTACGATTCTCGAGATGATCGAGATACCCCGACGCGCGGCACGTTCATGTCTGCGTTTGCGGAGCTGAACCAGAACCTTGCGGAAGACGGTTCAGCCACCTATCAACGCTACCGTATTGAATACACCGGGCTCTACCCAAGCCAGGTCTCAAAACGACTCACCTTCGTGATGCATGCGAAGATCCAGACTGTGTTTGGTGACGACATCCCCTTCTACGAACAAAGTAGTCTGGGTGGAGAAACTTCACTCAGGGGTTTTGGTGTCGACCGTTTTATCGCGAAGCATTCAACCGTACTCAATGTCGAGGAGCGCATTCAGGTTCTGAGCATGCGCATTGCAGGAACTATGACCGAATTGGAAGTCGCCCCGTTTATAGACTTAGGAACAGTGTTCGATAAGTTTGGGGAGGATACGTTTGAACGGTGGCAGCTTAACCCTGGACTTGGCTTCCGTGGAATTGCCAGACCAAATGTTGCCGCACGAGTCGATGTCGGGTTTGGAACAGAAGGCCTGGCGGTCTTTGCGGGGCTTGATTTTCCCTTTTAAACAGCGGTTTCGTAGTGAGAAACCGCCATTGACAGTTCGTTCACCTTTGTGGGAAACTTCCCTCGATTTTCTAACCAAAATACGACGTTTTGCCTACTCACATGTTCAAATATCATTCGTAAACGGAGAAGGGATATGTCGCTGCTTCACACCATTAACGGCCCGTCTGATCTCAAAAAGCTCTCCATCGACCAACTCCCCTCTCTAGCTGAAGAAATTCGCGAACAAATTATTGATGTCACGTCTAAAGTTGGCGGCCACCTTGCCTCTAACCTAGGGGTCGTGGAGTTGACCTTAGCGTTACACTACGCCTTTAACACACCGGACGACAAAATTGTTTGGGACACCGGAAATCAAGGCTATACCCATAAGCTCATTACCGGTCGTCGGGAGCGATTTCATACGCTGAGGCAGTTCGGAGGCGTGAGCGGGTTCTGTAAGCGTGAAGAAAGCGAATTTGACGTGTTTAATGCCGGCCATGCTGGGACAGGCGTTTCGGCAGGCGTCGGCGTCGCAGAGGCGAGAGATGTTCTTGGTCAGAAACATAAAGTCATCACCGTTGTCGGCGACGGCGCACTTACGTCGGGGATGACTTACGAAGGCCTGAATCACGCCGGGATGCTCCAACATGATTCAATCGTAATTCTCAACGACAATGAGATGTCTATTTCTCGGAACGTCGGGGCGATCTCTGCGTATCTCAATCGAACGATTACGGGAGACTTTGCTACATGGGTCAAGAAGGAAGCGAAAACGGTCCTGAAATCAATTCCTCGCATTGGAGAGCCAATCCTGAAGGTCGCACGGCGCGCAGAGGAATCAGCAAAGGGCCTTATCCTCCCAGGGCTACTCTTCGAGGAGCTTGGTTTTCGGTATGTGGGTCCCATTGAAGGTCATGATTTCGATCAGCTGATCACCACGCTTCAACACGTCGGAAAACTCAGCGGACCAACCCTGCTCCATGTGGTGACCAAAAAAGGCCTCGGATATGAACCCGCGACCAAGGACCCTGTGTGGTTTCATGCCTGCTCACCGTTTGACCGTGCAACGGGCGAGCCGAAAAAGGGCGGCTCTACTCCCTCCTATACCTCAGTCGCGATGAACGCACTCGTTCGACAGGCCAAAAAGGACCCTAGTATTGTCGCCATCACAGCCGCCATGGCTGGAGGAACCGGCCTCGACCGCTTTGCCAAAGCCTTCCCTTCTCGGTTTTACGACGTGGGGATAGCCGAGCAACATGCCGTCACATTCGCCGCCGGCCTCGCGACACAAGGCCTGCGTCCCGTTATTGGAATCTACTCGACATTTCTTCAACGTGCATTCGACCAAGTTGTGCATGATGTTGCGATTCAGAACTTGCCGGTTCTCTATTGCATCGACCGCGGCGGGTTGGTGGCAGAAGATGGCACGACACATCATGGGGCCTACGATCTTTCGTTCTTGAGAACGATTCCAAATATGACAGTGATGGCACCCAAGGATGAGAACGAGCTCCAACATATGATTTATACGGGTCTCACTCTTGATGGCCCCGCCTCTGTACGCTACCCACGTGGCAGCGGCCTTGGGGTGACGTTGAACCGCGATCTCAAACCCCTTCCGGTTGGAAAAGGGGAACTCATCACTTCAGGAAGCGATCTCGCGATCATCGCCATTGGTGCCGGTGTCGCACCCGCGATGCAGGCGGCGCAGCGGCTGAAGGCTGACGGAATTTCCGTTGCGGTGGTGAATGCACGATTTGCTAAACCTCTCGACGCGGAATTAATCACCACCGTGGCAAGCGAAGTGAAAGCAATCATTACCGTTGAAGATGGAGCCCTTCTTGGCGGGTTTGGCAGCGCGGTACTTGAATGTCTCGCGGACCACGACGTCAACAACGTTCGCGTCAAGCGTATCGGCATCCCCGATATCTTTGTCGATCAAGGTCCCCAACAACTGCTTCGCGAGCAATGTGGGATTACATCAGACGGCATCTATCAGGTCGCGAAAGAGCTCCACCCTACCTTCGAGAACGTGCTGGTCACCTCCTAACCGTCCGACATCCCGATGAAACCAGTACGTCGAAAAACACGCCAGATTCACGTGGGTGGAATCCCGATTGGCGGCGATGCTCCGATTATTGTCCAATCGATGACGACCACAGATACACGTGACATTCAAGGCACAATCGAGCAAATCCACCAGCTCGAGAAGGCAGGATGTGAGATCGTGCGAGTTGCTGTCCCAACGCCAGAAGATGCACAAGCATTACCCGCGATCAAGGCAGCCACGCGCATCCCTATCATTGCGGATATTCATTTTGACCATCGACTCGCTCTCGCTGCCGCTGAGGTAGTCGACTGCGTTCGAATTAATCCTGGAAACATCGGATCCCGCGAGAAACTCAAGGAAGTCGTCAAGGCGGTGGAAGACCGTGGCATCCCGTTGAGGGTCGGCGTCAACGCCGGCTCCCTGGAACGAGAGCTGCTCCTAAAGTATGGCTTCCCGACTGCAGACGCCATCGCTGAATCTGCCCTCACGCACGTCAAGATCATCGAAGACCTTGGATTTACGAACATGAAAGTCTCACTGAAAGCCTCGGACGTCCATCTTGCCGTTGATGCATATCGGAAATTTTCAGCAGAGTCTGACTACCCCACCCACATTGGAATTACCGAAGCGGGGACATCTGTCACCGGCACGGTTAAGTCTTCTGTCGGCCTTGGCCTGCTGTTAGCCAATGGCATCGGAGATACGCTTCGCGTGTCTCTCGCGGCTGATCCGTGCGAGGAAGTGCGTGTTGGCTTTGAAATTCTGAAATCGTTGGAACTCCGTCATCGAGGCATCAATGTGATCGCATGTCCAACCTGTGGCCGCCTCGAGATCGATGTCGTCAAGATCGCCAATAATCTTGAACGCCGGCTTGCACATATCACCGAGCCTCTGACTGTTTCAGTGCTAGGTTGTGTCGTGAATGGTATTGGCGAAGGCAAGGAAGCCGATATCGGGATCGCGGGTGGTGAGGGAGTTGGTATTCTGTTTAAAGAAGGAAAACTGGTACGGAAAGTGAAAGCGGCTGATCTCGAGGAAGTGTTAGTCGAAGAGGTTGAGGCACTAGCGCTTTCGCGACGGGAAAAATCTCTCTTGGAGAACAACGATGCGTCGGCAACACTTGAGGACGCTCTCGCTTCATCCTCGTAACCTCCATTCCGAGTTGTTGAACCCGCGATTTCGCGAACCGTAGCTTCTTCTTCCGCTCTATTCTTTTCTTCCATTTCATCGAAGCCGAACCCACGAGGCTGACGGTCGTCGACGCGTATTTAAGCGAACGCTACTGTCGAAACTCACCCATTGCTTAAGAGGTTATCCGCATGTCGGCATCAACCAAGACAGACCTAATCCGAACTCCGATTCTCCTCTCACACGGGCCCGGGTGCTTTGATGGCACGACATGTGCAGTTGCCGTTGCCCGGTATTATGGTACACACACCGTGGTACCACGCTTTACACACCCGTCAAACCTGGATGCCGTGATACAACAGATCGCAGAGAAAACCCAGGACCCCCAGGACTTATGGATCACTGATATGGCCTGGAGAGACCGCGCGACTGACCAGCGGCTTCGACAACTTATCGATCGCGGTTGGAACGTATTCTGGGTTGATCACCACCGAAATGCCATCGAGAAGCCTGAATCTGAGATTCTCGACATTCATCTCACCGGTCACGTTATCAGCGACCGCTATGCAGCGTCACGCCTTCTTTTTGACTTTCTCCTTTCTCTGCCCCCCATGTCACCTGAATCCCAGCAGTGGTTATCAGATCTACACAAGATCGTCATGCTCGCCGACGAGCACGACCGCTGGCTTCACAATGGACACGAAGGCACGTCAATGCATTTCGCGTTGGCAATAGAACAACTTGCTAGACAGGGTACAGGCCTCGACGGATTTCGATCCCTCTTAGAGATCGACAAGGATGCGATGATGACGCCGCTGCTTGAGCGTGCCTATGGAGAGGCCAAGACCGAGATGAACGCAAGCTTAGCCCTCGCAAGAAGCTCCAGACAACACCACACGATCAGTGATCTAAACCTGACGATTCTCCATGCCCGTTGCAACAAGTACGCGAGTCAGGTGGGAGACGCGCTCCGGGCACCCCTGTCGAACGGAATTGTCGTCTTATTCAGCGAGTCGGATGGACGATATAGCCTTCGCAGATCAGAAGACTGTGAGGTGAATCTTGCGGGCGTCGCAACTCTGCTTGGAGGTGGGGGCCATCCCAAGGCCGCAGGCTTTCAGCTATCCTCACCTGATTATGACCCCGAAGACCTCATCACCAAACTTGAAGCCGCAGTTATGACCTGGCATACCGCTGATAAATAAGGTCATGCAATCCGGGACGAAAATCGCGAATGCGATTGTTGTCTCGACTCGGATGGACTCGGTTCGTCAACAAAATGACCGTCAAATCCACGCGAGGATCCACCCATATTGAGGTTCCGGTAAATCCGAGATGACCAAACGCCTCATCTGAGAAGTACTGCCCGCTTTGTGACGGCTGCGAGGGAGTATCCCACCCTACGGTACGTGTGAGATGAGGCATTCGCATCTGCCGCGTCACGCAGAGTCTCGCAAGATCCTCTCTGAGAATCTTTCCATTCCCGCGTGATGCTTCAATATACTCGATAACGATGTTCAACACGCCCTGAGCCGTACCAAAAAGTCCTGCATGGCCGGCAACCCCTCCCAATACCCATGCATTCTCGTCATGCACCTCCCCTGACAAGACTCGTCCTCTCCACACATCGTTCTCCGTTGCCGCATATTGTTTGTTTATTTGATGACTCGGAGAGACCTGACCTGTGGTCTTGACGAAAAAGATGTCGTCACCACTGAGCGGTGTAAATATTCTGCTACGGCAGAACTCGGCAAGATCCATACCAGAGAGAGTTTCGACAAGCTCTGCAAGGAGAATAAACCCAAGATCACTATACACCTGATCCCCTCCACGAGGAGAGATCAGCCCTTCATGATGGATACAATCATACAGAAACTGGCGTATGTCGTGACTTCCGCAGTCGGATGGAGGAGCAATGAGTGTCTGTGGAAAGTTGAGATAGTACGGCTTGCACGCGGGAAGGCC